>SIBB01000019.1 GCA_009695395.1 Pedosphaera sp.
CGGCAAGTTCGCCGCCACCGACGAGATCGCGGTGGCGCGCTGCCCGAGCGACCGTGCTCTTGCCCCTGGCGCGACCTCGCAGTGCCTTGTAATCCCCCATTGCCACGCGCTCTATATGCTTCGCCCCAAGCCCGTTCTCCAGATGAACTCAACCGCCCAAACTGTGCGCGCCGTTCGTCGCCCCACGCGCGCCTTCACCCTCATTGAACTGCTCGTGGTCATCGCGATCATCGCCATCCTCGCGGGCATGCTCTTGCCGGCCTTGAGCAAGGCCAAGCAGAAGGCCGCCCAGACCAAGTGCCTCAACAACCTCCGCCAGTTCGGCCTGGCGGCGCGGCTTTACGTGGACGACTTCGATGACAGGTTCCCGTCCACGCGCGGCATCGGCTCGCTCGGGACGAGCATCAGCAGCCAATACTGGTGGTGGGGCAAGGCGGGCAACCTGGGGCCCTACGTCGAGTTCGGCGGCGACCGGCGCTACGTGAATCCTTACGTCGGCAAGTTCGCCGCCACCGACGAGATCGCGGTGGCGCGCTGCCCGAGCGACCGTGCTCTTGCCCCTGGCGCGACCTCGTCCTGGTATGATCAATACGGCAGCTCCTACTCGCCCAACGCCGGGGCCGCGCTCAACCCGACGATCAACTACATCATCAAGGACGCGAACCTCAACTCCGTGCGGACCAGCGAAATCCGCGAGCCCGTGCGGATGCTGCTCAACGCCGACCACGGCATCTGGCAACCCGTCTGGCCCCCGCCCGTGGGCTACGCCCTGCCCGCCGCGCAGCTTTTCTGGCACACGAAGCTTAACGACACCCGCTTCAACGCGACGTTTGCCGACGGCCACGCGGACTTCGTGCGCGTCTTCGTCGGCGTCAACGCCACCAACGCCTACACGAGCAACCGGGACTTGTGAGGGCCGGAGCGGGCACCGCTGAGCCGGAACGATGCAGTTGAAGCGCGGAGGGGACCACAGAGACACGATGAACACAGAGCTAAACCCAAACTCCGAAATGGGATGGCCGCAATGGAGCGCACAGCGGCCCAAGCCAAGCTGGTGAAAGCCATCGGGGACGGGGAGAAAAAGTTCCGGTCCCAGACCATTTTACCTCGGGCTCTTTGTGTTGTTTGCGCCCTTTCGCGGCTGAACTTCGGCGTTCGGGTTTAGTGAACCGGTAGCGGCCACCCAACTCTGGCAGTCCCGCTGTGTTCATCGTGTCTCTGTGGTCGAACCGGAACGCCCCAGCTGCATGGTTCCGGCTGGCAGCCCGCGCTCCCACTTACTTCCCTGCGATGCAGAAGAGGTGTTTCTCCCCGCGCAGCAGGAGGCGGTTCGCCACGGGCACGGGCGAGGCGATGACGCGCTCGCCCATGTTGTTCTCGGCGAGCAACTCAAACTTCCCGTTCGCACTCGCCACGAAGACCACGCCGTCCTCGCGCGCTGCGTAGAGCTTCCCGTCGGCGAAGCTGGGCGAGGAATAGTAGTTCGCCCCGCTCTTGGGTAGCGCGCCGGACCAAAGCGTCTTGCCCGTGGCCGGCTCGACGCACTCGACCTCACCACGGTCGCGGACCAAATAGACCTTCCCCGCGTGCTCGGCCGGCGAGGGCACGAACGTCCCGGTGTCCCTGCGCTGCCACACGCGGTGCGACGCCGTCACGTCCCCGCTGCCGCCGAGCTTGATGCCATGCAGGCGCGAGCCGCGTCCGTAGGGCACGATGGCGAGGTCGCCCGCGACGACGAACGAGGAGACGGCCACCCAGTTGCGCGTGCCCTCGGGATTGAAGTCACCGCAGGACCAGAGAAGTTTCCCATCCGCTGCGTCGTGCGCGGTGAGATGCTCCGCGCCCCAGACCAGCAACGCCTCGCGGCCCGCGTGGCGCGTGACGATGGGCGTGGCGTAACTGTGGTCGTTCTCGGTGGGTGTCGTGTAGTTGCGGGAGATTTTCCAGTGCTGCGCGCCGGTGGCCTTGTCGAACGCCGCCATCCACGACTCGCCGTTGTGCATGAGCGTCACCACCACATCGCGCTCGGTGAGCACGGGCGAAGTGCCGTAGTCCCAGTAGAGCGTGTCCTTGCCGAAGCGCTCGGTGAGGTTCGCCTGCCAACGGACTTTCCCCGCGAAGTCCACTGCGGCGAGTTGGCCGCTCTTGAAGTAGGTGAACACCGACTGGCCGTCGGTGACGGGCGAGGAGTTGCAGCCGGAGCCGTTGCGATGCTTGCCGGGCTTCTCCGCACCGAGGGTGGTTTGCCAGAGAGGCTTGCCGTTCCAATCGAAGGCGAGAAGCGCGTCCTTCCCATCGACCGGCGCGGTGACATAGATCGTTTGGTTCCAGACGATGGGCGTGGAGCAGCCCTTGCCGGGGAGCGGCGTCTTCCACAGCCAACCGGAGTCGGCGTCGAACTTCACCGGGTAGGTGCCCGCGTCGGTGCTCCCGTTATTGCGTGGGCCGCGCCAACTGGGCCAGTTGCCGTCGGCGGCAAAGGTGGCGGCAGAGGTGAACGCGAGGGCAACGGCAATGAGGCGCATGGCGACAGTGGACGGCACGACAGCGCGAAACATTCTCGCCAAGGAGCAGGCCTTGGCCAAGCCACCTCGCCAGGGCGGAGAACAATTCGTTGCCTTCCCGATTCGATTCAACATCATCCCGCTCATGAATCAGACCGTCTCGACTGAAGACTTGAACCGCCGCGCGTTTGTGCAGCGCAGCTCCTTCGCCGCCATGCTGGCCACGCTCGGTGCCGTGGAGTTGCGCGCACAAGCCCAAGCGCCTGCGGAGAAGAAGGCCGCCTTCACCGTGAACGTCGCCGTCATCGGCCTCGGGCCATGGGGACGCGAGATCGTCAACGCGCTCGGGCGCACGAAGGAGGCCAAGCTCGTCGCCATCTGCGACACCTATCCCGCGATGCTCAAGCGTTCGGCGGACAATGCTCCGGGTGCGGCGCAGGAGAGCGATTACAAGAAGGTGCTCGCGAACAAGGACGTGCAGGCCGTGGTCATCGCCACGCCCACGCACCAGCACAAGCAGCTCGTCACCGAGGCGCTCGCCGCCGGGAAGCACGTTTATTGCGAGGCCCCGCTCGCGCACACGGTCGAGGACGCGCGGGCCATTGCGCAGGCGGCGAAGAACACGCCCACGGCGGTCTTCCAGGCCGGGCTACAATTACGCTCCGACACGCAGCGGCATTTCCTCCTCCAATTCGTCCGCTCCGGCGCGCTGGGCAAAAACATCTTCGCCCGCGCGCAGTGGCACAAGAAGCAGAGCTGGCGCAAGGCCTCGCCGAACCCCGACCGCGAGCGCGAAATCAACTGGCACCTCCGTCAGGAGCAGAGCGCCGGACTCGTCGGCGAAATCGGCATCCACCAGGTGGACAACAACTCGTGGTTCCTCAAGGACCAGCCCGTGGCCGTGACGGGCTTCGGCGGCATTCTGCACTGGACCGACGGGCGCACGGTGGCCGACACCGCGCAGTGCGTCTTCGAGTATGGGCAGGGCGTGAACTTCAGCTACGACATCTCGCTGGCGAACTCCTTCGATTCCGATTACGAGATGATTTACGGGACCGAGGCGGCGGTGCTGATGCGCGGCGCGAAGGCGTGGATGTTCAAGGAGTCCGATGCGCCGCTGCTGGGCTGGGAGGTCTACGCGCGCAAGGACAACTTCCAAAAGGAGACGGGCATCGCGCTCGTGGCCAACGCCACCAAGCTCGCCGCGCAGGGCGATCAGGCGGAGGAAACCTCGCCGGTCAACACGTCGCTCTTGTCTGCGCTGGAGGCCTTCTTGACGAACGCGAACGAAGTCACCAACGCAGTCGAAGACTTCAAAGCCACCTTCGGCGACGCCGACAAGGCTGCGCTCGCGAAGCACCTGGTCAGCGTCCCGCGTCAGCTGGCGGCCACCGCCCAGGACGGCTTCGAGGCCACGGTAAGCGTGCTTAAGGCCAGCGAGGCCGTCGCGAAGAAGACCCGTATCGTCTTCGCGAAAGAGTGGTTTCAGGTCTGAGCGCTGCTGAGTGCCCGGCCGCTGTAGCGCTGGGCCGTTCCTAGTGGCCGCTTAATCCGTCACGGCTTCTCAGGGATAGGCGATCGCCGCCAGTCAAACCACCGCCACTTCGCGCCGCCTTCATCGCGGTCGCGCTTGGCGATGCCGAAGAGGAACGAGGCGTGGGAGTTGGTCGGGCTGTTGTCGAGACGAAGGAGGTTCCAGAGGATGGAATGACTTTCCGCGCCGGTGCGAAGGTTCTTCTCGTAGCGGAAGACGGACCACACGGGCGACCAGTTGCGTTCGATGGACTTGTTGTTTGGGATGAGCGGCTCGAGCGGGGCGAACAACTGAAAGCGCTCGCGCCCGTCGAGTTCTTTCCGCGCGGTGAAGATGGGCCACAGGTCGGTGCGGGTCTTGGCTTCGCCGGTCACGGTGTTTTTCTCGGAGAGGTCGCTGTAGAGGAAGATCAGGAAGCGGGTGCGCTCGCGGTCGAGCGGCTCGGCTTGGGCGCGGTTGTATTTGTAGAGCGGCCACAGGATGAAGTCGCTGGTGAGAATGGCGTTGGTGGCGTGGCTGTAGAAGGGCCAGACGCGGTTCATGTGCTTGCCCTCGCCGCGTGCGAAGGCGACGAGCGGCCAGGGCGCGCCCCACTCCTGATACTTCTTCTCGCGGTCATCAGTGAACGTGAAGAACGGCCAGAGGTAGGTGGAGGAGTCGCGTTGCGGGGAGCGGTAGTGGCTGTAGAGCGGGAGCAAGGCCTGCTGGTGGACGGGGTTCGCGGTGCCGACGCCGCTGTGGCTGTTGAGGAAGAACGGCCAGCCGATGAAGAGCCGGTCGTGGCCGGGCGTGAGCTGTTCGAAGCCGAGGTAGTTCGTGCTGGTGAAGGGGTCGCGGTGCTCGTGGCCCATGAGCGGCCAGAACTGCCAACCGTCGAGCTGCGTGCCGTGGCGGAGGTGGAGGAAGGGGAAGGCGAAGTTTTCCGTGACCACGTCCTTCTTCACCGTCCGTGAGTAGAGCGGGAAGAGGCGGAACGTGATTTCATCGCGGAGGAGACGATCCTTGAGCGTGCCCCAGAAGGGCACTAGCGCGGTGTAGTTTTGAGAAGGGTCAGCGGCGCGGCGCTGGAAGTAGAACGGGAAGACGGTGAACTTGTCGGAGCGTTTTTCATCCTGCGTCTGGCCGCCGGAGAAGTTGAGGACTTGGAAGAGGTGCCAGCGATACTCCGCGCCGAAGCGGTCGTAGGAGAGAAACGGGTAAAGGACATCGTATTCCTCCATCTCGACGTCGGGTCTCACCGTGCGCGACCAGAACGGCGGGACGGCCCAGGTGGTCTGACCTTCGGAAACTTCCTTGTAGTAAAGCGGCCCGAGCCATTCCTCGCGCGTGCCGGGGGACAGCGTCAGGGAAAACTCATGCGCGAACGGGCCAGCGGCCCACTCGGCGCCGACAAGACAGCCGCCAACCACAGGCATCAAACACAGGAGGAAAGCCAGACGGATGCGTTCCAAGAAATTGGCGGTGCGATGAACCACGCGAGCAGGATGGTAGGAGAGCAGGGTTTGGGGTCAAGTTTCGCCGCCGCAGACCTTCGCGCGGCGGCTGGGGGCATAGGGATTCTGCTTAATTGACATTCATTCACTGGCCACTATGCTGATGATAGTTAGTTGAGGTTCCAATTGTTCCCGGGTCCTCAAGCCCAGTGGCGGGCGTGCATTCCCGTCACTGGGCTTTTTCTTTTCTCCAGCCGAGTTTCAGTAGCAGTTGCAACACCGCTGGGAGGAATGTCAGCGCGGCAATCATGCAGGTCGCCGTGCCTACCGCCATCACGTAGCCGAGGCTCTCGATGCCTTGGTGCTTCGCGAGGATGAGGCTGCCGAACCCCGCGATGGTCGTCAGCCCGGACACGAGCACTGCCAGCCCGGTGCTGCGAGCGAGGATAGACGGGTTCCTCTCCTCGGCGAACCGGTTGAGGATGTGAATGCCGTTGGTCACACCGATGCCCACCACCAAGGGCAGGGTCATGATGTTCGCCGGGTTGAAGGGGATGCCCGTCCAGCCCATGAAGCCCACCATCCAGACCGTCCCGATCGCCACCGGCAACAGCGTCAGCACCACGCACACGAGCGAGCGAAAGTGAAGGAACACCATCAGCGCGATGGCCGCCGTCGCATACCACGCGGCCTCGATGTAGCTGTCCTTGAGCAGCGTAGTGTATTCGAGGAGCTGCACGGGCGTGCCGGTCACGTTCGGGTCCACGGTGCGGAGCTCCTGCACGAAGGCCTCCTGCGGCTCGCGCTGCCACACGTCGCCCTTGGGAAAGACTTGGAGCAAATACTTCCCGGTCGCGCCAATGAAGCGGTTGCGCAGCGGCGTGGGCAAGTCCTCTGCCCGCAGCGCGCTGGCCTGCTGGCTCGCGAGCGTGGTGAAGGTGTCCTGCAAATCGTCGAGCAACGCCTGTTGGTAAAACGCCGTCTGCTGAGCCGCCTGCGCCGGGGAAGCAGCTACCAGCGCGTTGCGCCAAGCCTGCACGGCGTCCTTCAACGAGCGGAACTGGTGCGCCAGCTTCGCGTCGCCTTCCTTCCGCACCATGTCCTCGGCGAGGCCGACGAAGCCTTGGAACGAGAAGAGCACCTGCAACAACTCCGGCACGTTCGTCAGCTGCATATCGCGCGGCGCGAACTTCACTGTGCTCGCGTCCGCCTTCACCTGCCGGATGAGCGCGAGCTTGGGCGTCGCGTCCTCGGCGAGGAACTGGCTCATGGACCGCACGTGCGCGACCGTCGTGAGGTTCGTGAGCTGGTGCTCCAGTTGCGCCGCCTGCTGCAAGTTCGTCGCCACCACTGCGCCAAACAGCACGGAGTTGGAAGCCGTGTTGATTAGCTTCTTCTCGAAGACCACCGCCGGCAAACCCGCCGACTGCATGTTCAGCAGGTTGTAGTCGAAGTGAACCTTGTCGAACCGCACCAGGCTCAGGACGCACAGCACCCCCGTCACCACCAGCACGGCGATGGGGCGGTTCAGCCAGATGCGCTCGAGCTGCTGACGGCGGTCCACCGGCGGCGCGATGTGGTCGATGACGTTCTGCTTCCCGCGCAGCAGCAGCACCGGCAGCAGCGTCATCATCGGCACGAGGCACACGAGCAGGCCGCCGCCCGCGATGATGCCCATCTCTTGGATGCCCTTGAAGTTGGTGATGCCCATCGCGAAGAACGCCGCCGCCGTCGTAGCCGCGCCGGTGAAGATGCCTTGCCCCGTGTTGACCATCGCGAGCGTGATCGCCTCGCGCTCGGTCTTGCCGAGCCGCAATTCCTCCTCGAACCGCGCCACGAGGTGCGCCCCGAAATCAATCGCCAGCCCCACCAGCATCGGCGCGAACGTGATGGTCAGGATGTTCAGGTGCCCGACCGTCAGCGTCGTGTAGCCCATCGTGTAAACCAGCCCGACCACCAGCACGATGTTCGCCTTCAGCGGTCGGCCCGACTCCGCGTAGCCGTAGATGAAGATGAACAGCACTAGCACCAGCGACACGATGGTCGCGAGCGTCGAGTCGTATTGCGACTGCGCCATCTCGTCGAACTCCAGCACCGGCTCGCCCGTGACGCCCACGCTCACGCCGGGCACCTCGCGCTTCGTCGCCTCCACCAGCACGCGCAGCCGTTCCACCGCAGCGCCGTTCAAGTCCTCGTGCTTCGCATGCGCGGTGACGAGATACATCTGTCCGCCGCCGAAGGTGATATACATCTCGCGCTCCGCCTCCGGCCCGCCGCCGAAGAGGGCGCTCACGCCGGGCGAGGGCGCCTTTCCCGGCCGCTGCAAGCTCTCCCGAGCCTCGCCCACGATGCGCTCCAGCGCCGGCAGCGCGCCGAGCATGGATTCGTTCTGCGCGTTCGTCTCCTGCTTCGCCGTGAGGAACTGCTTGTTCAAGATGCTGAACAGCGAGACGAGGTTGGTCGCCTGCGAGAAGTTTTGGATGAACGGCTGGTAGTCCTTCACCTTCTTCGACAACTCCACGAGGTCGGCCAGCGGCACGAAGAGCAGCGCCTTGGTGCCCATCAGCTTGAGGTCGCCCTTGTAGAAGACATCGGTGAAGAGATTCGTCTCCGCTTCCAGCTTCGCGCCGAGCCGCTCGACGAACTGCCGATTCTTGTCCTGGCGGTCGCTCTCGACGATGACCACGAGGTCGTCCTGGCCGGGGAACTCCTTCTTAAACTCGAGGAAGTTCTGGTGATACTTCTTGTCCGAGCCGACGAGGTCATTGCGGCTGGTGCTGAACTTCAGCCCGTGGAAGGTGTAGAACAGGCAGACAACGAACAGCAGCACCTGCGGATAGAAGAACGCGCGCGGGTGCAAATACACCGCGTCCGCCAGCCGGGTGAGGAGGCGTTGGACGAAGAAGGGCTTGTCAGTTGAAGTGCTCAACGAAAACTTGGTGGCCAACATACAGAGGGGACCGTGGGTTCAGGAAGCGCGAACACGACAAGCAGTCGCAGAAACACCGTCCCGAAAATTCCCCTTTCGCGCCCACAGCAGGTTGTTAACTTCAGCCGTCACCGCCACTTAACTCGTTCACCTCATGCCCACAATCACCCGCCGCACCTTCCTGCGTCATTCCTCACTCTCCGCCGCGACTGCCGCCTCGCTGCACCTCACCAGCGGCGTGCGAGCGCAAAGTCCGAACAGCAAGTTCACCATCGGCCTCATCGGCCCCGGTGGCATGGGCACCGGCCATCTCAAGACCCTCGTCAAGAACGACGCCGTGGACCTCGCCTACGTGTGCGATGTGGACCAGAACCGCTTGGCCGCCGCTGTTAAAAACGTCACCGACGCCGGGCGAAAAGCGCCCAAGGCCGTCGGCGACCTGCGCCGCATCCTTGAGGACAAATCCGTGGACGCCGTCTTCATCGCTATGCCGGACCACTGGCACGCGCCCGCCACCCTCCTCGCCTGCGACGCCGGCAAGCACGTGTATGTCGAGAAGCCCGGTTCCCACAATATCCGCGAAGGCCGACTGATGATCGAAGCCGCGCGCCGCACCAAACGCGTCGTGCAAGTCGGCACCCAAACCCGCAGCTCCGCGCACATGGCGGAAGCGACGGCGAAGGTCCGCAGCGGGGCCATCGGCGACGTGCTGGCCTGCCGCGTTTGGAACAGCCAACTCCGCCGCAACATCGGCAAAGCCCAGCCCTCCGCGCCGCCCGCAACGCTAGACTTCGACAGTTGGATCGGACCCGCGCCGATGGTTCCTTACAAGTCCACGCTGCTCCACGGCATCTGGCGTTGGCAGTTCGCGTTCGGCAGCGGCGACATGGGCAACGACGGCGTGCACGACCTCGACGTGGGCCTGTGGGGCTTGAACGTCGGCTTCCAGCACCCGAGCCGGATCGCCGCGCTGGGTGGGAAGTATTTCTTCGATGACGACCAGCAGTTCCCGGACACGCAGACTTGCATCTTCGAGTGGGATTTCGCCGGTGGGAAAAAGAAGCAGCTCATCTACGAGCAGCGCATCTGGGCGCCCTACAAGCAGGAGACCTACGAGAACGGAGACGCGTGGTATGGCACCAAGGGCTACATCATCGGCGGCAAGGAATCGGGCTGGCAGATGTTCGAGGCGAAGAACAAACCAGTCGAGTCCGGCAAAGGCTCACCCGACCTCCCCGCGCATCACGCCAACTTCCTCAACTGCATCAAGACCGGCGCGCGGCCGAACGCGGACGTGGAAATCCACCACTACTCCGCGTGCCTTTGCCATCTCGGCAACATCGCCACGCGGCTGGGCCGCACGCTGAACTTCGACTCGGTGAAGGAGCAGTTCATCGGCGACGCCGAGGCGAACGCGCTTGTCAGCCGCACGTATCGGAAGGAAGGCCACTGGGGCGTGCCGAAGGCGTAGCGCGCGCGCCGGTCTGTGCTACTCCCCCTCGGCGAGCCTGCGGTAGAGCGTGGCGAGGCTCACGCCGAGCACCTTTGCAGCCTGTTCCTTGTCGCCGCCCGCTTGTGCGATGGCGCGATGGATGTGCGCCGCTTCTTGATCGCGCATGAAATCTCTGAGATGGCCGATGGGCTGGTTCAGTGAGCTCGGCACAGGTGCGGACGTCCTGCCGTTCGCAGGTTTGAGCGGCGCCGCGAGCACGGTGGTGTCGCCGCTGGGTGCGAGCGCGACCTCGGTGTCCGAGAAATCAGTTTTTCCCAGCGGGTGAAGGATCGGCGGCAGGTCGTTGAGCTGGATGAAGCCTTCCTCGCACAACGCACTGGCGCGCTCGATGGCATTCTCCAGCTCGCGCACGTTGCCCGGCCAGGTGTGCGCGTGCAGCGACTCCAGCGCGCGGCGGCTGATGCTGAAGGGGTGGAGGCCGCGATCGGCGGCCTTGCGGCGGAGGAAGTGCGTGACCAGCAGCGGCAGGTCGTCGAGCCGCTCGCGCAACGCGGGCATGGGGATGGAGATGACGTTGAGCCGGTAGTAGAGGTCCTCGCGGAAGCCGCCCTTTTTGATGAGCTCCTCGAGCGGCTCGTTCGTCGCGGCGATGACGCGGACGTTCACATACACGGACACGTTGTCGCCCACCGCACGCACCTCGCGCTCTTGCAAAACCCGCAGCAGCCGGCTCTGCAACACCGGCGACATGGAGCCAATTTCATCGAGGAAGATCGTCCCGCCGTCCGCTTCCTGAAACAAACCCTTCTTGTCCGCGATGGCCCCGGTGAACGCGCCTTTCCTGTGGCCGAACAGCTCCGACTCGAGCAAGTGCTCCGGCAACGCACTGCAATTAATCGGCACGAACGGAGCGGCTCCGCGACGGCTGTTGAAGTGCAGCGCCTTGGCGATGAGTTCCTTGCCCGTGCCGCTCTCGCCGCGCAGCAGCACGGTGCTCTCGGTGTCCGCCACACGCTCGACCATGCGGAAGACCTGCTGCATGGGCGGCGCGCTGCCGATGATTTGGTTGAACTGGTATTTCCTCTTCAGCTCCTTGCGCAGGTAGGCGTTCTCGGAGACGACCTCGCTGTGGGAAAGCGCCTTCCAAAGCTTGAGCCGCAGCTCGACGGCTTTGAACGGCTTCTGCAAGTAGTCGAACGCGCCGAGCTTCGTCGCCTCCACGGCAATCTCAAACGACCCGTAACCCGTGATGACGATGACGATGGGCGGCGGGTTGAGCGCGCGGGCGCGCTTGAGAATGTCCATGCCGGTCGGGCCGGCCTTGCCGAGGTTGAGATCGGTGATGACAATCTCGGGGACAAGACTCTCCACTGCGGCCAGCGCAGCAGTGCCATCGTTGAACGGAATGACCTCGTGGCCCTCTGCCCGGAGAATCTCCGAGACGATTTGGATGCTCAGCAAGTCGTCTTCCACCAGCATCACTTTGGCCATGGTCCAAGCGTAAGGAGGGCGCAGGGGAGCGGCAAGTGGGGATTGGGAAAGCGGCCGAAGAAAGTAATTAGCAATCAGTGGTGCGGACAATTCGCGGCACTAACTACTAATCACTTTTCCACTGCCCTCACTTTTCCAGCAGCCACTTCGCCGCCGCCGCACGGTCCGCCTTCGCGGTGGCCGTCAGCGCGCCGGCCGCGTTCGCCGACTGGTAGAGCTTCGTCGCCAGCGCGGGTGCGGACTCGCCGCCAATCCATAACTTCGCCGGCGCATTGAGCGCGAGCAGGGCGGGCAAATCTCCATACTTGGCGCCGCCGGGAAGGAAGCTCGGGTCGCGATAGTCGAGCAGCTTGCCGAAGCGGAAACCGCCCGTCTCCACTGCCGCGCGATCAATCCCCTCGCGCGCCACGACGCGGGCTGCGGCCACGATGGGGCCCGTGCCGCCGAAGCCCGCTACGTCCACACTGGTCGGCTTGGGGTGCTGCGCGCTGGTCTCGTAGTTGCGGAGATACTTCACCAGCGTCAGCACGTCGTGCGCGCGCTGCGCGAAGAGCGTGTGGTTGTAGCCGAACGTGAAGCCGGCGAACTCGCGCGGGTTGGCGACGAGCCGCGTTTGCTTCACCGCTTGCCCGTCCTTGAGGAACTCGCCTTGAAAGAGCAGGTCCGCCCCGAGCACCGTCGCGCCCGCGTCCACGAGCTGCTTCACCTCGGCCTTCACGGAGCCGTCGGCGTTGAAGAGCGCAGCCTTGCCAGAGTCGTCCAGCCACACCACCGCGCGGCCATTCCACTTCTTCGGGTAAAGCCACGAGACGGGCAACTCCTCGCCGTGCGTCTTGTTGCGGAGCAGACCCGTCATCTCGACGAAGCCGCCCCGATCCGCCTTGTTCTTCAGCTCCCACTCGACCTCGCCCGCCGTCGCGAGCGTGCGTCCGATGACTGCCTCCACGCCGCTGCCGATGACCTTGCGGAAATTCTCCGGCGAAGTCGCAGCCGCGTTGACCTGCTTGTCCGCGTCCGTCTTCAGCCAGCCCAGCAGCTTGCGCTCGAAGTCCGCATCGTCGGCCTTCGGCGCCTTGTGCGTGCTGTCATCCCACACGGTGAGTTGCGCGCGGGACAGCCGCTCATAATCGCGCTCGAGGATCGGGGCTTTCAGGCCGAGTTTGAAGTGCTGGTTCACCCAGTTGTAAAAAGCCGTGCGGGAGACGGCGTTGTAGTTGTGCGGGAAATGCTCGCCCCGCTGGAGCATCACATTGTTCGGCACGCCGAGGAATGTGTAGAGCTGCTTCAGCTCGGGGAAACCCTTCGTGAACATCTCCTTGGTCCAGTCGTTCGCCGTCGTCATGCCCTGCGGCTTCGGCGCGAACAGTCCGGCGAACTCGATGTTCCCCGTGTTCACGCGCAGCAGGCAGGAGCTTTCGCAAGTGCAGCCGCCCTGCATCGCCGTGCTCACCATCACGGCAGGGAACGACAGCTTCACGCGCGGGTCCACCGCCGCGAGCAACATCGTCTGCGTGCCGCCGCCGCTCGCGCCCGTCATCGCGATGCGCTCCGGGTCCACGTCCGCCAGGCTGAGGACGAAGTCCAGCGAGCGCACCGCGTTGAGCGTCTGGAGCCCCATGATGCTCTGCAAATTCGCCTCGGCCTGCGGGCTGTAGAGGCCCCAGTTTTCCGCCGTGTTCATCTCGGGCCGTTGCTTGGCGAAGCGATGCACCGTCTGCGCCGAGAACTGCGTCGCGTCCGAGTCGCTCATCATGTCCCACTGCCACACCACGCAGCCCATCCGCGCGAGTTGCACACACATCGACTGGAACCGGCTCTTACCGCCCTCGACGAACCGCTCCTGCCCCGTGGCGATTTCGCCCGCCAGCGCCGCGTCGCTTTCCTCCGACAACCGCGCGTCCTTCCAATGCCCGTGCGCGAAGAGCACGGCAGGAACTTTGCCTGTCTTGCCCTTGGGCCGGTAGAGATTGCCCGTGACGAAGAGGCCCGGCGCGCTCTCGAAATAAACTTTCTCCACCGTGTAATCCGCCTTCTCGACCTTCCCGTGAATGACCGCGTTGAGCGGCGTCTTCGTCGGCATCGGCCACAAGCCCTGCGACACCAGCACCTGCCGGCGCACGAACTCAGCGCGTTGGTTCCACGCGTCCTTCGCCGTCGGCGGGGTGAAGGGGAAATAGCCGTTGTAGTCCTTCGGCGCCGCGAGCCGAACATCGGCGGGCACCTGCCCGGCGGGCAACGCGCGCGGCGCGGCGAACGACGACGACAGGGAAACGAGGAACGCGGCGAGCGCGACGGCAACGTGGGAACGCATGGAGTTACGGACGGCTTTCATGGAGGAGATATTGAGCCGGGAGGACGTGGTGGGCCAACAAAAAGAAGCCACAGATACCCACAGATTTGCACAGATGAGGGCGCGGTCAGTAGCACGGCTCTTCAGCTGTGCAAATCTGTGTCCCTTGGTGGCTCGGCATCCCCGCCTTGCCGTCGGCGCGCCCTTCCCGCACTCTACCTCCATGGGCAACACCTTCGGCCAGCTCTTCCGCGTCACCACTTGGGGCGAGTCCCACGGCGGTGGCGTGGGCGCGGTGGTGGACGGCTGCCCGCCGCGCCTCGCCCTCACCGAGGCGGACATCCAGCCCGACCTCGACCGCCGCCGACCCGGCCAGTCCAGCATCACCACGCCCCGCAAGGAAGCCGACGCCGTGCAAATCCTCTCCGGCACCTTCGAGGGCAAGACACTCGGCACGCCCATCTCACTGATGGTCCAGAACGAAGACCAGCGCTCCGAGGCCTACACGGAGATGGCCGAGAAGTTCCGCCCCTCCCACGCCGACTACACCTACCAAGCCAAGTATGGCATCCGCGCCTGGCCCGGCGGCGGACGCACCAGCGCCCGCGAGACCATCGGCCGCGTCGCCGCCGGAGCCATCGCCCGTAAACTCCTCCGCGAACGCTGGGGCGTCGAAATCCTCGCCTGCGTAGAATCCGTTCAAAACCTCCACTGCTCTGTGGACGTGGACAAGGTGACGGCGCAACAAATCGAGGCGAACATCCTCCGCTGCCCAGACCCCGCTGCCGCCGAGCAGATGATTGCCCACATCGAGAAGGTCCGCTCGCAAGGCGACAGCGTCGGCGGCGTCATCGTCGGCATCGCCCGCAACGTCCCCGTGGGCTGGGGCGATCCCGTCTTCGACCGCCTCGAGGCCGACCTGGGCAAAGCCATGTTAAGCCTGCCGGCGACGAAGGGCTTCGAGATCGGCTCGGGCTTCGGCGGCACGCTCCTCACCGGCGCCCACCACAACGACCCCTTCCGCAACGTGGATGGAAAGGTCCGCACCACGACCAACCGCTCCGGCGGCGTGCAGGGCGGCATCAGCAACGGAGAAACCATCTACTTCCGCATCGCCTTCAAGCCCACCGCCACCATCTTCCACGAGCAGGACACGGTGGATGCCAACGGCCAGAACACCACGCTCAAGCCCCGAGGACGACACGACCCCTGCGTGCTTCCCCGCGCCGTCCCCATGGTCGAAGCGATGACCGCCCTCGTCCTCGCCGACCACGCCCTGCGCCACCACGCGCAATGCGGGTAGGAAGACCACAGCGAGCAGCAGAAGTCAGAAGTCGGGAGACAGAAGTGAGAAGCTGGAAGACAGACGACAGATCACAACAGCCACGAACACACAGCCCACCTGCCGACAGCGCCCCCGCGCCCGCCGCTCCCCATCCCCTATTCCCCATCTCCTAACATGACCACCCGCCGCGACTTCTACAACCAACGCGCCCCGCACCGCGCCCTCGAGAATACGCGCCACTACCACACCCTCCTCCACCGCCACTTCACCTTCCTCATCCCCCCCGGCCAGCGCGTCCTGGAAATCGGCTGCGGCCTGGGCGACACCCTCGCTGCCGTGCAACCCATCCGCGGCGTCGGCGTGGACTTCAGCCCCGCCATGCTCAAGCTCGCCAAGATCCGCCATCCCCAGCTCGAGTTCCGCCTCGCCGACGCCCTCGACTTCACCAGCGCCGAACCCTTCGACTACATCATCCTCTCCGACTTGGTGAACGACCTGCCCGATGTGCAACGCGTCCTGCAGAACCTCCTCACCGTCGCGCACCCGAAGACCCGCCTCGTCCTGAACTTCTTCAACAACCTTTGGAAACCCATCCTCGCCCTCGCAGAAGCGTGCGGCGACAAAGCCCCCACGCCCCCCCAGAACTGGCTCTCCGCCGGCGACGTGCAAAACCTCCTCCACCTCGCCGGCTGGGAACTCATCAAGCAAGACACCCGCATCACCTGCCCCCTGGACATCCCCCTCCTCGCGCCCCTCTGCAACCGCTGGCTCGGCCCCCTCCTCCCCGCCCTCAACCTCTCCGTCTTCCACGTCGCGCGACCGCGCCCCGCCGTGCCGCCCGACCGCCACTACACCTGCTCAGTAGTCATCCCCGCCCGGAATGAGGCCGGCAACATAGAAGCCGCCGTCCTCCGCACCCCGGAACTGGGCCTCGGCACAGAAATCCTCTTCATCGAAGGCCACTCCAAGGACAACACCTGGGAAGAAATCCAACGCGTCGCCCAGAAGTATCCCCACCGCAACATCAAACTCCTCAAACAGCAGAGCAAAGGCAAAGGCGGCGCCTGCCGAGAAGCCTTCGCCGCAGCCACTGGCGACCTCCTCTTCATCTTAGATGCCGACCTCACCATGCCCCCGGAGGAACTCCCCAAGTTCTACGAAGTCGCCCGCAGCGGAGCCGCCGACTTCGTGAACGGAGTGCGCCTCGTCTACCCGATGGAGCAAGAAGCCATGCGCTTCCTGAACATGATCGGGAACCACTTCTTCAGCCACGCCTTCTCCTACCTCCTCGGGCAGCGCATCAAGGACACCCTCTGCGGCACCAAAGTCCTCTTCCGCAAAGACTACGAACTCATCGCCCAGAACCGCGACTACTTCGGGGACTTCGACCCCTTCGGCGACTTCGACCTCCTCTTCGGTGCCGCGAAGCTCAACCTCCGCATCCTCGACCTGCCCATCCGCTACCAAGCCCGCACCTACGGCGACACGAACATCGAGCGCTGGAAGCACGGCCTGCTCCTCCTGCGCATGACCCTCTTCGCCGCCCGCCGCCTGAAGTTTCTCCGCTGATTTCCGCCCATGACCATCGCCCTCGAACAGCACCAGATTGAGATCGAGGCCAACCTCCGGGCGTGGCAGGGCAAGCCGCTGTTGCGCGAGATCTACGCCGGGTTTTACGAACGCATCGTGCAGCAGATCGATACGTCGCTGCCGGGGGCCATCGTCGAGATCGGGTCAGGCGTGGGGAATCTCAAGTCGCGCCTGCCGCAGTCCATTGCCACGGACCTCTTCCCCAATCCGTGGCTGGACCTGGTGTGTGATGGCTATGAGCTGCCGTTTGCGGACGGGAGCTTGTCGCATCTGATTCTCTTCGATGTCTTTCATCACCTGCGCGCGCCGGGGGCGTTCCTGCGCGAGGCGCGGCGGGCGTTGCAGCCGCAGGGGCGCGTCATCGTGTTCGACCCTTACATCAGTCTGGCGAGCTGGCCCGTCTATGGGCTGCTCCATCACGAGCCGGTGGCGATCAAGGAGCCGATTAACTTAGCGACGGAGCTGGCGAGGCCGCGCGATTACTACGCCGCACAAGGCAATGCCACGCGGCTCTTCTTCCGGGCCGAAGGCGCGGGGTGGCCGGAGGGCTGGGAGGTGTTCCATCGCGAGGCGTTCAGCGCGTTTCACTACGTGCTGAGTGGCGGGTTCAGCAAACCGGCGCTGTATCCGGCCGGGATGCTCGGCGCGCTGCGCGGGGTGGATAGGGTGCTGTCGTGCTGGCCACGGGTGTTTGCGGCGAGGTGTCTGGTGGGGCTGAGGCCGGGGGCGGAGCAGGTGGGAAAGTGAGAGAGTGGGAAAGTGAGAGGACGGGTGCAGGTGGGAAAGTGAGAGGGTGAGAAAGTGAGAGGACGGGTGCAGCCTTCCGTGTTCCTTCCACAGCTTTCCGCTTTCTCACTTTCCCACTTTCCCACCTGCTCACCTGCTGACCTCCGGTGGGTGCAGGTGGGAGAGTGAGGGAGTGGGAAAGTGGGAGGACGGGTGCAGCCTTTCGTGTTCCTTCTACAGCTTTCCGCTTTCTCACTTTCCCACTTTCCCACCTGCTCACCTGCCCATCAGCCTCCCCTGTCCCGCTCAGGCCAAGATGCCCTTGACCAACTCGCCGTGGATGTCGGTGAGGCGGTAGTCCCGGCCTTCGTGGCGGTGGGTGAGCTTGAGGTGGTCCACTCCCAGCAGGTGCAAGAGCGTGGCGTGGAAGTCGTGCACGCTCACGGGGTCGCGGTCGATGTTGTAGCCGAAGTCGTCGGTCGCTCCGTGGACGATGCCGGGCTTAAAGCCCCCGCCGGCCGCCCAAATCGTGAAGCAGCGGGGGTGATGGTCGCGCCCGAAACTGTCTTTCTTGATCTCGCCCTGGCTGTAGGCGGTGCGGCCAAACTCTCCGCCCCAGATGACGATGGTGTCCTTGAGCAGGCCGCGTTGCTTCAGGTCCTTCACCAGCGCAGCGGCGGCCCGGTCCACTTCCTTCGCCTTGCTGGGGAGCGCACCGGGCAGGCCGCCGTGATGGTCCCAGTCGCGATGGTTCAACTGGATGAAGCGGGCGCCGCGTTCGGCGAGGCGGCGGGCGAGGATGCAGTTGGCGGCGAAGCTGGGCGTGCCCTTTTTCGCGCCGTATGCCTCGAAGGTGGCGTCGGGCTCCTTCGACAAGTCCATCAGCTCGGGCACGCTGGTCTGCATGCTGAAGGCGAGTTCGTAGTTCGCTATCTGGGCGGCGATGGCGGGGTCGCCGAGGGCGCCGAGCTGGAGGCGGTTTAGCTCGTTCATGGCGTCGATGGTCGAGCGGCGGGCGGCGGAGCTGAGGCCGGGTGGGTTGGAGAGGTAGAGGACGGCGTCGCCCGCGCCTCGGAAGGTGACGGCGCCGTGTTGCGCGGGGAGGAAGCCCGGACCCCAGTAGCGGGATTGCAGGGGCTGGCCGCCGCCGCCGGATTGCATGCAGATGTAGCCCGGGAGGTCTGAGTTTTCACTACCCAAGCCGTAGCTGGCCCACGCACCCATCGTGGGGCGGCCCGGCTGCTGGTGGCCGGTGCCGAAGAAGGTCACGGCGGGGTCGTGGTTGATGGCCTCGGTGAACATGGAGCGGATGACGGTGGCGTCGTCCGCGAGGCCGGCGATGTTGGGAATGACTTCGCTGAACTCCGTGCCGGCCTGGCCGTGCGGGGTGAACTTGAAGGGCGAGCCAACGCAGAAGTGGTTCTTCTGCCCGCTGGTCATGCCGGTGATGCGCTGGCCCTGGCGGATGGACTCGGGCAGGTCTTTGCCTGTCATCTCCACGAGTTTGGGCTTGGGGTCGTAGAGGTCGAGGTGCGAGGGAGCGCCGGACATGAAGAGGTAGATGACGCGCTTGGCCTTCGGCGCGTGGTGGAGGCGTTTCAGCAGGCCGGGCACCACCGGGCCGCTGCCGGGGAGCGCGGGGAAGGCGTCGGGCTTCAGGAGGGAGGCGAGGGCGAGCGCCCCAAGGCCGGTGGAGTTGCGCTGAAGGAAGGCGCGGCGGGTGAGTTGGGCGGGGTC
>SIBB01000020.1 GCA_009695395.1 Pedosphaera sp.
GGGCCTCTGGTTCCTCGGCAGTTGGGTGGAACGCGTGCTGGGCACGAAACGCTACCTGTTCTTCTTCGCCCTGTGCGGCTTGGGCGGCGGACTCCTGCAAGGCGCTCTGATGCTGATCTTCCCCGGCCACTACGGCAGCCTACTCTACGGCGCCTCCGCCGGCACTAGCGGGATGCTCGCGCTCTTTGCCGTGCTGGAAGCGGAGTCGGAAATTCGCTGGAACTTCGTCATCCCCCTCCGCGCAAAGCATCTGCTCTGGCTTGAAATTGGGATTTCGCTCTTCTTCACCATGGTGCCTGCCGACCAAGGCGTAGCGCACGCCGCGCACCTCGGCGGCATCATCGCTGGGATTACCTTCGCCCGGCTCGGCTGGCACCGCGACTTCGTGCCGTTGCCGTGGGAGAACTGGTTCGCGCGCAAGCCGGGAAAGACGAGTCAGGCGAACGTCGTAGCCGGGCTTGACCTGCGCTCCGCAAGCAAGGAAGAGGAACCCCCCTCCGACGACTTCATCTCCAAGGAAGTGGACCCCATCCTCGACAAGATCTCCGCCCACGGCATCCACAGCCTCACGGACAGGGAGCGGAAGATTCTGGAGCAAGCCCGCACGGTGATGGCGAAACGGAGTTGAGCTGCAACATTTGCCGCGCAAGGACGCAAAGGACACAGCGGGGAGAACTTTCAACGTCCAACGCTCAAGCTTCAGCCGGCGCGCGGCCGTCTCTTTGGACGTTATCTCCTTCGCCCCCTCTTTGCGTTCTCTGCGCCCTTTCGCGGCTAAAGATACTTCTTCGGAATCTCCGCCCCCGCCACGTAGCTCAACTTCCCAATGTTGCACATCTGATACACGTTGATACGGAAGTCCGGGCAGGTGCTCACGAGGCAGTAAGCGTCCGTCGGCGTGAAGTTGTGCTCTCGGATGAGCCAGTCCATGAGGTGGAACGTCGCCGTCTTCACGGCCTCCTCCAGCGGCTTCGCGGCGTGAACGGCGATGAGCGCGTCCGGCTTCTCGATGCGCAGCCACGGCGTCTTCTTCCCCTTCAGCACCTCGAAGCGCAGCCGCACCGTGGAGCACGTCTCCGCCGCCGTGCCGGTGAACTCCGTGTCGCCCTGGCTCGCGTGAACATCGCCCAGATAGAACCGCGCGCCCGCGTGATGCACCGGCAGGTAAATCTTGTTCCCCACCGCCACGTCGCGGATGTCGAGGTTGCCGCCCCACTCGCCCTGCCCGTCTATGCTCGTGCAGACTTCCCGATCCGGCGCGGTGCCCAGCGTGCCGATGAACGGCGTGACCGGCCATGAGATACGATCGCTGAAATGAACCATGCCATCGCGCATCGTGCCGCTCGGGCCGGGCGTGTGGCGGAGAATCTTGGTCGTGTATTCACCGCTCAACTCCGGCCAGCGCGTGGACTCGCCCAATGGCCCGCGCCTCGGCCCGATGGCAATCCACGAGTAATCCGCCACGAGGATGTCCTCGATGTGGACGACCAGCGTGTCACCCCGCTCTGCGCCCTCGACGAAAACCGGCCCGCCGAGCGGGTTCGCCATAGCGGGGATGCGGTCAAAGCCGGGGCGCTGGCCGGGGATGGCCTTGTCCGCCTCGGTCTTGAAGTAGCCCGACGAGGCGTCCCAAGTCTCGATTTCAAACGCCTCGCCCGGCTGCACGCGGAGCTGTGGTTCTTCGCGGTAATCGAGCGTGAACTTGCGGGCTTGGTCTCGGAGGATGCGTTGCATAGTAGTCGCAACCTTCAGGTTGCGGATTGGTTGAGGGTTGGCTCTTGCGCAGGCTGAAGCCTGCGCCTACGGGTCACTCCGCTCGCTTGAAAAACTCCGTCTTCTTCGCCTCCACGCTCGGCCCCCAGACCTTAATGCTCGTCACCATCCCCACGTCATCGAAAGAGCCGAAGCCGATGTGGCCTTTCAGGAAGGTCTTGTCCTCCGCGAGCATGATGGGCTTGGAGAAGTCGTCGAAGAAGACCTTGTAGGTGCCTGCCTGCGTGTCGCGCTCGGCGCGGACCTTGTGCCACTCGCGCTCGCCCCAGGTGATCCCCTTGGTGGTCTCCTTGGCGATGTTTTTGCGCGGCGCGTTGTTCACGATGAAGACGTTGTGCGCGTTCGGGTCGGCCCCGACGGCGATGTGGTTGTAGTAGTATCCCATCGGCCCGGTGAACCCGAAGAACAAGCACATGTCCTGATGCGGGTAGGGCTTCTTCGTCGAGAGCAGCTCGACCTCCAGGACGAAATCGCCGAAGACCTTGTCCGCGATGAGCGCGATGTTCAGCGGCGAACGGTGCTCGGGCTTGTAGGCGCTCTGCTTGTGCAGTTCGAGCCCGGGCTTGTCCTTCTCCTTCGCCAACCGCCACGCGGATGGGTCGGAAAAGACGAAGTCCTTCAGCGCATCGGGCTTGGTGAAGTTCTGTTCGTAGAGAAGTTTGTAGCCGGCGGGAAGCTTGGGCGCGTCAGCGGCGAGCATGGGCGAGGCGGCGAGGAGAGCGAACGCGGAGAGGAGGAGGCGAGTGTTCATCGTGTGCCCGCATCGTTGCCGTCACGCGGCGTCGAGGCAAGTTGGAAGGGAAACATGCACTGGTCGCGGGTGTCCGCGTTCAGGGCTCGTTCGTGTTGTTCCACTGCTTGATGATGATCGGGTCCGCCGCCGAGACGAGTTGCGCGCGTTCCTTGGTCTCCACATGGCCATCGCAGAAGAGGATGTTCGCCCGCTTGCCGGAATGGAGCTCGCCCGGATACTGTCGCAGGGCGTAGATGCCAATGTATCCGCTCCAGTTTGGGTCGCCGCCGAGGGCCGTGTCGTAGTTACTGTCGCCCAAGGCGATCATGTTCGAGGGATTGCGCACCATAGCTTCGGAGGTCTGACCGTAGGTGCCGCTGCCTTCGTAAACGCCCAACCCCGTGTTGGGGTTGCGGCCCGTGAACGCGCCCCAGACGTTGTAGCCGTAGCTCAGGAAGCTGCTCCCGCCTGAGCGCAACCGCACCTCGTCCTGCGCGTAGCCGCCGTAAGCTGGCAGCCCGCTGCCAAGGGTCACTTTCCAGTCAGCCTTGTCGCTGGACTGGGGGCAGCGAAAAATCTTGGTGTTCATTCCCGAGCCGGATTCCCTCCGCATCTGCGCAGGCCAAAGCCACGTGGCGGCGTCCGCCATGATGCCCTGCGGATAATATCCGTATTCGGAGAGGTAGAGCAAAATCCCCATGCCCATTTGTTTTTCATTATTCAGGCAGACGATGCCTTTACCCTTCATCTTGGCTTTCGCTAACGCGGGTAGCAGCATACCGGCGAGAATGGCGATGATCGCGATGACCACCAGCAGCTCAATCAAGGTAAAGCCCTGACGTGAAGGTCGTGCGGCGAAGGTGAAGTGCATCCCCACGAGTTATGCCGATGCACTGCTGGCGTCAATGCGTTAGTGACGCACCATCAGTGGAGCGATCGCGATTACGGCTTCACCGCGATGTGGCTCGCGGCGGGAATGCGGTATCGCTCGAGGATGCGCTTGGTCGCGGCGTCCATCTGGGCGGCATCGAGAACGATGCGGCGGAGGTTGTCGCCGCGTTGGAACTCGATGGTGTGAAAGCCGTCCTGCGGTTTTTCCAACGCTGCCTGCACGTCGGCGAGGCAGCTGATCTTCTGGCCGTTGACGGTGTCCAGCACGAGGAAGCGCGCGTCCTGATAGCCGACGACGTAGGGATCAGGGAGCACGCTGGTCAGCACGACCAGGCCGCTGCGTTCAGCGCTGGGCGGTCCGCCCGCGTAGTGCGCGAGTCGGAACGGAGCGCGGCGCTTCCAGTCCTCGCCGAAGCCGCGCAGGAGCGGGATGTTCAGCGGCTGGAGGACGAGCCCGCCGGCGATGAGGAACTCGGGTGCTTGGTCAAAGGTCTGTTCCGCGAGCAGCTTCACGGAGTAATCGAGCTTGGGCAGGCGGTAGTCCAAGTTCATCTGCGCGCCGTCGCGCCAGATTTTCATCTTCACGATTTCACCCGCGAACTTCCGGCGCGAGCCGAGATTCTCGACGATGAGCTGCCCGTAGTCGGGGTCCTTGTAATAGCCCTGGTTGTCCACGTCGAAGCCGTCCACTTGCAGGATGAGGTCACGGGGTTTGAGGTTTGGTTCGACCTTTGGCGTGGCGGGCACCTCCACCACCAGCGCGCCGCGCGGGTCGCCGGGAAGTTTCAGGAACTTGAAGGTCGAGGGATTTTCCACGGGCGTCCACGTGAACGGGAAGAAGCCCAGGCCGGGATACTTGCCGGCCTTGCGCGCGGCGAGGATTGGCTCGATAAACGACGCGGGCAGGAAGCGCGCGTTATTGCCGCCCTGCCCCGTCGCGAGGCCGGCGACCTTGCCATTCGCCACGAGCGGCTCGGCCCAACCCACAGCCTGCATCTCGGTGCTGGCCTCGAGCTGGAGGTGCTGGAAGAAGGAGAGCCGCGCGTCCTCGACGAGGAACTGGTTGAACTCCGCCTTGCGCGCTTCGAGGTTGCCGCTTCGCCAGCGGACGATTTGCAGCCCCTCATTGGGCAGCTTGCCGGTGATGAACGCGGCGGGTTTCAATCCCCGCCAAAACTCATCTTCCTTGGCGGTGAGCACGGCAAGGTTGGCGTGATAGTCCAGCCACACGACCTCGGCGTCCCACCACTTGCCGCGCCCGCCCCGCTGCACGCGGACGAGCGTGCGGTCGGACAGCTCCTCAGCAGTGGTGAGGATTTCGCGTGCGCCGGTGATGAGCCCGTTTTTCTGCACCGTGCGCGACTTGGGCGTCCACGGCTGAAAGACCTCGTAGGCCTTGCGCGTGACTTCGAGATAGACGAGGGAGCTTTCCCAGTCGAAGGCGGGGGCGGCGGGGGCGCGCTGGCAAAGGAGAAGGAGAGCCAGGGCCAGCGCGAAAGGATGAAGGATCAAGGATGAAGGATTAAGGAGCGCCGGTCGCGAGGGACGACGGCTTGAGGTGGTGTAACGGTCGTGCATTGGAAATTGGGGTTTGGTCATCCCTTGGTCATTGGGCCTTGGCCATTTGTCATTCACAACCGCCGGTCCTTCGGGATGCCATACGTCTTGAGAATCTGCGCATTCGCCTTGTCGGCGCTTTCGCGTTCGATGCACTCGAAGGTGTTCTTCGGCAGGAACTCGACGACGTGCTGGCCGTTGCTGGGCGACTCGAACGCGCGAATCACATCCTCCAACCGCTCGATGCGAATGCCGTTGATTTTGTCCACGAGCGCCCGGCCACGTGTGCGGAAGTTCGCGTTCACCCCGTCGGCGAGCACGGTAGAAAGCACGATGGGCTCAATGCGCACGGTCTTGGGCGATTCCTGCCGACGGTAGAAAAGCTCGTAGGTTAGCTCCGCGCCCGCCGTGTCCGACCAACCGCGCCCGAAGGTCTTCAGGTAATCGAGGCTGATGGGCGTGAAGACCAGTCCGGCATAGACAAAGTAGCGCGGCGGGGTGTCGTATTGGTTGCCGAGAACCTTGTCGGTGCCGCTGACTTCCACCGGCAGTGCGATGCTCTGCTCTTTGCCATCGCGCCAGATTTTGAGCGCCATGCTCTGGCCGTGCTGCGCTTCCTGCACCGCCATCGCCATCGCCATGCGGTTACCGTCGTAGATAATGGTGCCGTCGCTGCCCACCTCGTGTTTGCCAACCTGGAGAATCACGTCGTCGGGCCGCAGCACCTTTTCGGCAGGCGTGCCGGGAACGACGGAGTCCACGCGCACGCCCTTGTCGTTGTCGGGCAGCTTGAGCTTGCGGCGGTAGGCGGCGTTTTGCAGCGGCGCGGTGCGGATGCCGGCGCTGGGGAAGCCGTCGTATTTGCCGTCCTTGATGTCGTCGAGGAAGTGGTTGATGACCGGCGCCGGGATGAAGAAGCCGGCGTTCTCGAGGCCGGGCATTCCTTGGAACGCGACGCCGATGACCTTGTCGTCCTGAATGACGGGGCCGCCGGAGTTGCCGGGGTTAATTGCCGCGTCGGTCTGCACGCCGAGGAGGGAGCGATTGCCAATGTGCGCGTAGGTCTGAAGCTCGATGCGCGAGACGACGCCGCGCGTGTAGGAGATTTGCTCGCCGCCCGCCGGGTAGCCGTAGGTAACGACGGTGGAACGAACCTTCGGCAGCGGGCCGAACTCCAGCGGCTCGACGCCGTCGTAGAAGAGCGAGTCCTCTACCTCGAGCAGCGCGAGGTCGCAATCGTGAGCAACGAACACGACGCGCGCGAGATAGGGGCGCGGGTCCTGATAGCGCTTGACCATCAGCTGTCGCGCCCAGCTCACGACGTGGGCGTTGGTCATAATGCGGCGGCCCTTGATGATGAAGCCCGTGCCGCTGCTGCGCCGGAGTTGGCCGAACTTCCACGGCTCATCCCAGTCAGCCTCTTGGGCGAAGGTGAAAATCTGAACGACGGCTTTTTCTGGGTCCGCCGCGAGCGTGGGGAGGGAGGAAAGCGCGAGCACCGCGAGGAGGGAGCAAATGGACTTTATGGTCACTCACCAAAAGTGGCGGCAGGCAGGGGGAGGGTCAAGCTTGGGATTGGGGAAAGACCCTTACACCGCGTAGGTGAGACGGACCTAGAGAGGAATCTGGGCGAACTCTGCCTCTGTCCCGACTCTGCGGTGCAGCTCCCTACCAACCCAGTTCCCCGATGGCTGTGTGAATCGTGTCCAGGAGCCAGCCGGGCATGCAGCCGAGGAGCACGGTCACAGCCGCGAGCAGCACGACCATCGCGTGGGTGAGGAACGAGACCGCCAACGGACGAGCCTGCTCGTCTGCCTCCACGACGAAAACCTGCTTCAGCACTTGGAGATAGTAGTAGAGCGAGACGCAGCTCATCGCGATGCCGAGGATGATGAGCCAGAGGAACGGCAGGTTGTGCGCGCCGTTCGTGAGCGCGGCGGCGAAGAGGTAGAATTTGCCGAAGAAACCGGCCAGCGGCGGGATGCCCGCGAGTGAGAGGAGGAAGACCATTAGACACCACGCCAGCACAGGCGCGCGGCGGGCGAGGCCGGCGAAGTCTTTGAGCTGGTCGCCGCCGACCTGCGACTCGACAACGCCCAGCACGCCGAACGCGCCGACGGTCGTCAGCGCGTAGGTGGTGACGTAGAAGAGCAGCGAGCCGAAGGCGTCCCCGCCGGGCGCAAGGAAGCCGATGAGCATGTAGCCCGCGTGCGCGATGGCCGAGTAGGCGAGCAACCGGCGGACACTAGTCTGTTTGATGGCCGCGAGGTTGCCCAAGACCATCGAGACGGCGGCGATGATGGACAGCAGCGGAACCCAGCCACCGGTCGCCTTTTCCTGGTCACCCCAGGCGAGCTGGCTGAAGCCCAGCAGTAACACTTTCGCGAAGACAAAGAAGCTCGCGACCTTCGAGCCGCTGGCGATGAACACCGCGCTGGGCAACGGCGCGCCTTGATACGCGTCTGGTGCCCACAGGTGGAATGGCACTGCCGCGACCTTGAAGCCGAAGCCGATGACCACCATCACGAGCGCGACGGTCAGCAGCGGGTCGGCTCCGATGGTGAAGAGTTTCTCCGCCATCTTGGGGACGTGGGTGGTGCCGGTGAGGCCGTAGAGCAGGCTGAAGCCGAAGAGCAGGAAGGCCGCGCTCATGCCGCCGAAGAGGAAGTATTTCAGCGCGGCTTCGGCGGATTGGCGGCTGTCCTTGTTGAACGCGACGAGGATGTAGAGCGTGAGGCTGACCAGCTCAAGCGAGGCGAAAATCATCAGCAACTCCTCGGTGCTGACCAGCAGCATCATGCCGACGGTCGCGAGCAGGAGGAGGGCGAAGTATTCGCCGACGTGGCGCGTGAACTTGCAGTCCACCGAGAGTATCGCGGTGAGCACGGTGAGCAGGAGGAGGACGGCTTTGACGGTTTCGTTGAGCGGGTCAATGACGAGCATCCCGCCGTGCCAGTTGCCGACGGTCGGGTTGATGAACATCCATACCACCGCAGCAGCGCAGCCGAGGGTCGTGATCCCCGCCGCGATGCTCATGCGGTAGGAGTGGGGCTTGCCTTGCAGGCCGAGCAGGTCCACGGCGAGCACGAGCAGGGCGGTGCAGACGACGATGACTTCCGGCGCGAGGGCCGTGAGGAGCTGGAGGTAGTCGGCGGGGTTCACAGGCCGGCCACCTCTCTCAGCCCTTTGAAGAGCGGCGATTTGAAGCTGGGCACGATGATGTCGAGCAGCAGGCGGGGGTGCAGACCGATGAGGACCGTGCAAAAGATGAGCAGTGCAGCGCCGAGTCGCTCGGGGACGGTGATGGGTTCCAGCGGATGGTCGTGGTCGTGGGGTTCAGCGGGCGCGGGCTTGTCGGAGAAGAACACCATGGCAGTCGTCTTGAGCGTGTAAACGACGCCGATGACGATGCCGACGCCGGCGAGGAGCGCGAGTTTCGGGAATGCCTGCCACGCGCCGATGAGCACTTGCAGCTCCGCGATGAAGCCGCTGAAGCCGGGCATCCCCATCGAGGCGAAGCCCGCGATGACGAAGGTCACGGACGCGAAGGGCATCGCGCGGGTGAGGCCCATGCCTTCGAGCGCGTCCAAGTCCCGCGTGTGGGTGCGGTCATAGACCATCCGGCCCACGACGGCGAAGAGCAGTCCGGCGATGACGCCATGGGAGAACATTTGCAGCACCGCGCCGCTCCAGCCGACTTCAGTGAGCGTCACGAGGCCGAGCAGCACGAAGCCCATGTGGCTCACGCTGGAGTAGCCGATCACGAACTTGAAATCCTTCTGCACCAGCGCGACGAGCGCGCCATAGACAATGCCGGTGACGGCGAGCGCGGCGAGTTCGTGCTGCCACATCTTCAGGCCCTCGGGGAAGAGCGTCATCGCCACGCGCAGGCAGCCGTATGCGCCGAGCTTCATCACCACGCCGGCGAGCAGCATCGAGGCAGCGGTCGGCGCGGCGGAGTGACCGGTCGGCGCCCACGTGTGGAACGGCCACATGCCCGCGAGGATTGCGAAGCCCACGAACACGAGTGGGAACGCCCAGCGCTGGAACTCCGGGGCAAAGGAATGTTGCGCGAGCGCTTGCAGGTCGAAGCTGGCGAGGCCGGACACCGCGTAGGCCGCGAGCATTCCGATGAGCACCATGCCGCTGCCGATGAACGAGTAGAGCGCGAGCTTCATCGCCGCGTAGTCGCGTCGCGTGGAACCCCAGATGGCGATGAGGAAGTATTTCGGGACGATGGCGATTTCGTAGAACACGAAGAGGAGGAAGAGGTCGAGGCTGAGGAAGACGCCATAGACGCCGCCGATGAGCGCGAAGAAGAAGGCGAAGAACTCGTTGGTGCGGCGCTCGACGTTCCACGAGAAGAGCACGCCCGCCAGCGCCGCGATGCCGGTCAGCAGCACGAGCGTCACGCTGATGCCGTCGGCGGCGAGGGAGAAGTCGATGCCCAGCGCGGGAATCCAGCGAACGCGGGTGATGACTTCGAGGCCGTTGACGGGCTTGAACTGAATCGCCCCGGCGAGTCCGCAGAAGAGGCCGGCCAACGCGGTCCCGAGCGCCACCGCCCGCGTCGCGCGCGGGTTGGCGTGCGGCGTCAGCAGGCACGCGAGCGCGCCGGCGAAGGAGAGGTAAATGGTCCAGGCGAGCATGGCTCAGAAGGGCAATTGCCGCACCCACTGCACAACCGTCGGGTTGATGACCGCGATGATGAACTGCGGCCAGATGCCGAGCGCGAACATCAGCAGCGTCGCGGGGAAGACCACTGCGCCTTCGTTGTAGGTCAGGTCGGTGAAGCGCGCCCACTTCTCGTTGAGCGGGCCGCACCAGACTTTTTGGATGACGGTCAGGATGAAGATGGCCGTGACCAGGAGGCCCGGCAGCGCGAGCACTGCCGCCCACGGCACGAGCGGGAAGACGCCTTTGAAGATGAGGAACTCGCCGATGAAGCCGTTCAAGCCCGGCAAGCCGAGCGAGGAGAACAGCGCGAGGCCCATCAGCCCGCAGAAGACCGGCGCGACCTTCCGCAATCCGCCGAAGTCGTTGAGGCCGCGCGCGCCGTTGCTGCGGTCTTCGAGGAAGGCCACGAAACAGAATAGCAGGCTCGCTGTGATGCCGTGGTTGAACATCTGGAGAACGACGCCGTTGAGCGCCGCCGTGCGGTCGAGCACGGTGCCCGTGGCGCTGGCCGCCGCAAAGACGCCGAGCAGGCAGTAGCCGAGGTGGTTGATGGACGAGTAGGCGAGGATGCGCTTGAGGTCGCGCTGCGCGAGCGCGGCGAACGCGCTCAGGACAATGGTCGCGACCGCCAGCCACAGCAGCGGGGTGAGCAGCGCCTGCATCGGCTCCGGGAAGATGGGCAGCAGCAGCCGGACGAAGCCATACACGCCGAGCTTGGACATCACACCGGTGAGCGCCATCGAGACGGGCGTGGGCGCTTCGGCGTAGGTCAACGGCAGCCAGGTGTGGAAGGGCCAGAGCGGCACCTTCACCGCGAAGCCGAGCAGCGCGCCGACGAAGAGGAGCAAGTAGGCTTTGCCCGCGCCCAGTCCGAGCCATGCAAACTTCGCGTCCACCGCCGGGCCGAGCGCCTTCGTGCGCGCCAGTTCGGCGAGCTTGAGGAAGTCGAAGGTGCCCGTCGCAAGGAACAGCGCGAGGAACGCCAGCAGCAGCGCGATGCTGCCGACCATTGTGTAAACGAAGAATTGGAGCGCCGCCTCGGAGCGCTGCGGGCCGCCCCAGAGTTTGATGAGGAAGAACGCGGGGATGAGGCTGAGTTCCCAGAACAGGAACCAGTGGAAGAAGTTCAGCGCGGTGAACGCGCCGAAGAGGCCGCCTTGCAGAAAGAGGAACAGGCCGCAGTAGAGCGGGACGTTGTCGTGGATCTTCTCCGAGGCCAGCACGGCCATCGGGATGACGAGCGCGGTGAGCATCAGCATGACCAGCCCAAGGCCGTCGAGGCCGACGTGATACTCGATGCCGAGCGTGGGAATCCAGACGTGCCGCTCGGTGAATTGCATCCCGCCGTCGGCGGGGTTCGAGTTCACCCAGAGCGCGGCGACGAGCGCGAGCGCGAGAATGTTGACCGCCAGCGTCAGGCCGCGCGCGCGCTGCCGACGCTCGCGGTCCACGCCGAAGACGAGGGCGGCCCCCACCAGCGGCAGGAAGGTCAGAATCGAGATGAGCGGGAGACCGTTCACTTGTTGCACCCCACGGCGAGAATGAAAACGAAGAGGATGAGCGCGACACCGATGTTCCGCAGGTATTGGTGAATCTGTCCGCCCTGCAATTCCGAGGCAGTCTCCGCACCGCGCCGGACTCCGCCGCAGCCGACGTCGAAGAGCTTGTTCACCACGAACTCATCAAACAGCTTCGCGACGTGCGCGCAGCCGGTCGCGGCCCAGCCGACGATGGACACGAGCAGGTCGAGCACGCGACGGTCGAGGTCATGGCAGAGTTCGCCGAGGCGGGCGTTCCACTTCACGAAGGTCGCCGCATATAGCTCGTCCACGAAGAACTTCCCGCGCGACCACGCGAACTGCTCGGGGAACTGCTGCTCCAGGGGGTCCTGCTCATCAGGCTTCTCCGCGGGCAGCAAACCGTAGAACCACCAGCTCAGGCCGATGCCGCCGGCGACCACGACGATGGATGTCAGCAAGAGCAGGAGCACGTCCGAGTTGAAGAGCGCGGCGAGGCTGAAGTGAACTTCCCGCCCCTCCAAGTAATGCGGCAGCCACGGCCAGACCGGCGTGCCGACGATGACGAGCAGCACCGCGCACGCGGCGAGCAGGATGAGCGGCCAAGTCATCACGGACGGGCTTTCGTGCGGGTCGTGGCTCTGAGCGGGATTCTCGCCGTGGTGCGCGTCTGCCCCGTGGCCGCGATACTTGCCAGCAAACACAAAGCACATTTGCCGGGTCATGTAAAAGGCCGTGAGGAACGCGCCAGCTAGGCCAAGGAGGAACGGGATTTTGCTCGGGCCGTAATTCCAGGCGGCGTGGAGGATTTCGTCTTTCGACCAGAAGCCGCTGAAGAAGAAAGGCACGCCGGACAGCGCCATCATGCCGATGGCGTAAGTCGCGAAGGTCACGGGCATGAACTTCTTGAGGCCGCCCATGCGCCGGATGTCCTGCTCTTCGTGGCAGCCGTGGATGATGGAGCCGGAGCCGAGGAAGAGCAGCGCCTTGAAGAACGCGTGCGTGAGCAGGTGGAACATCCCGACCGCCACGCCACCGATGCCCAAGCCCATCATCATGTAGCCGAGCTGCGACACCGTGGAGTAGGCGAGGATGCGCTTGATGTCCGTCTGCGACACGGCGACGAGCGCGCCAAAGATGGCCGTGAGCGCGCCAATCCACGTCACGGCAGTGAGCGGAATCGGTTCGGAAACGCCCGCCTGCTGCATTTCCATCAGCGGATACACGCGGGCGACGAGGAAGACGCCCGCCGCCACCATCGTCGCAGCGTGGATGAGTGCGCTGACGGGAGTGGGGCCTTCCATCGCGTCCGGTAGCCAGACGTGCAGCGGGAGTTGGCCGGACTTGCCAATCGCGCCGCAGAAGAGCAGCAGGCCAATCGCCGAACTGGCCGCGAGTCCGCCGAGGGTGGTGTGCGCGACCATCTTGGCGAGCGCGTCTTGTTCGAGGCAGCCGCGCCCGGCATCGTAGAAGAGCAGCGTGCCGGTCTCGGAGTAGAGCCACACGATGCCGAGGAAGAAGAACACGTCGCCGATGCGCGTGGTGATGAACGCCTTCTTGGCGGCCGCCGCCGCGCTGGGCTTGTGGAACCAGAAGCCGATGAGCAGGTAGCTCGCGAGGCCCACCAGCTCCCAGCACATGAAGAGCAGCAGCAGGTTGTTCGCGATGATGAGGCCGAGCATCGCGGCAGCGAAGAGCGACAGGAAACAGAAGAACCGCGTGAAGTTCTCGTCGTGCGCCATGTAGCCGACGCTGAAGATGAAGATGAGCGAACCAACGAAGGTAATCATCACCACCATCGCCGCCGTGAGCGGGTCGAGCACCCAGCCGAGGCGGACCACGGTGTCGCCGAGAGCGAACCAGTCGAAGTTGTGGACCTGCCGCGCCGCCGCGCCGTGTTTGCCGAGCGTCGCGACGAGCGCCGCGCAGGACAGCAGGAAGGACGCGCCCATCGAGCCGATGGCCAGCCCCGCCGCGAGCGAGCGGCTCGGGCGCTTCAGCAACGCGCTGATGCCCGCCGCCAGCAGCGGCAGCACGGGGATGAGCCAGAGGTTTTGGGCAATCCAACTCATCCCTTCATTTCCTCCACCTGGTCCACGTTCGCGGTGCGGAAGTGGCGGTAAATCGTGATGATGAGCGCGAGGCCGACGGCGGCTTCAGCGGCGGCGATAGCGATGGAGAACACCGCGAACATCAGGCCGGTCATCGTCTCCGGGTTCTCGCTGAAGCGCCAGAAGGCGATGAAGTTGAGGTTCGCCGCGTTGAGCATTAGCTCGATGCCGATCAGCACCATGATGGCGTTGCGCCGCGTGAGGGCGCCCGCGAGTCCGATGCAGAAGAGCAAGGCGGATACGAGGAGGTAGCCGGAGAGCGGAGTCATCGAGAACCCTCCTTGTCCTTCATCGCGATGATGACCGCGCCGAGCATGGCGGCGGTGAGCAGCAGGGCCATAACCTCCAACGGCAGGACGTAGTCGGTCATCAGCTTTTGGCCGAGGGTTTTGACGGAGACTTCGCCCATCGGGGAGGCCGCGCGCTTGCCCACGGGGCTGGCGAGGACGGCGAGGGCCATTGTGAGGAACGCGCTAATCGCCACCGCGATGCCGATCCACGGGGTGACGGTGGCGGGTTCGTCTTTGGGCTCGGTGCTGCGCGTCAGCAGGATGGCGAAGACGATGAGAATCGAGACCGCGCCGACATAGACGAGGATTTGCGTGAAGCCGACAAACTCGGCGTTGAGCTGGAGGTAAAGCCCGGCCAGCCCGGCGAAGGTGAGCACGAGGCTCAACGCGCAATGCACGAGGTTCCGCAGCGACATCGCCGCGATGGCACTGCCGACCGTGAGACCTGCGATGATGGCGAAGGGGAGGGTCATGCGGGGCGCGGTTGAAGGGTTGCAGGGTTGCAAGGTTGAAGGGGAGACTGCGCGGGCAGCCCCTTCAACTCTTCAACGCTTAAACTCTTCAACTTGTTCTCAGGCATAGCGGTATTCGCGCTTGGTGAACTTGGCTTCGAAGCCACGGCCGAGGAGCCAGTAGGGGACGGCTAGCATGGCGAAGCAAAGCGGCCAGCGGGCGTAGAGCGGCAGGCTGTCGCGGAGCAGATACCACAGCGCGGCAACTACGAGGTTGATGAGCGTCATCGGTAGCAGGAATTTCCAGGCGAAAGCCATGAGCTGGTCGGTGCGGAGGCGGGGCAGCGTGCCGCGCAGCCAGATGAAAAGGACGATGAGCGCGGAGAGCTTTCCGAGGAACCAGCACCACGAGGGAATCCAGGTAAGGGGCGCGATGTTCAGGGGCGGCAGCCACCCACCAAGGAAGAGCGTGATGCCCAGCCCGCACATGGCGAACAGGCCGAGGTATTCTGCGAGGAAGAAGATGGCGAACTTGAAGCCAGAGTATTCCGTGAAGTAGCCCGCGATGATTTCCGACTCGGCTTCGGGCAAGTCAAACGGCGTGCGGTTCGCCTCGGCAGCGGCGGCGGTGAGGAACAGGAAGAAGCCGACGAGGCCCCACGGGGTGAAGAGGTGCCAGTTGTGCAGGAAGCCAAAGTGAACACCTGACTGGCTCTGCACGATGGCCGTGAGGGAGAGCGTGCCGGTAATCATCACCACCGTCAGCGACGAGAGGATGAGGGGGATTTCGTAGGAGACCATTTGTGCGATGGCTCGCATCGCGCCGAGGAGGGAATACTTGTTGCGACTCGACCAGCCGGCCATGAACACGCTCAGTTCCGTGCTCGCACCGACGGCGAAGAAGAAGAGCAGGCCCGTCTGCGGCAGGTCGAGCGGGACCATGCTCTTGCCGAAGGGCAGGACCGAGTAAGTCAGCAGCACGGGGATGAGCAACGCGATGGGCGCGAGGAAGTGGACGACTTTGTCCGCCGCGCGCGGGACGACGTCCTCCTTGATGAGCGACTTGATGCCGTCGGCGATGAACTGGCCGAAGCCGTAGAGGCGGATGTCCGTGAGCGGGATGCCGACGCGGTTGGGGCCGATTCGGTTTTGGATGCGACCCAGACCCTTGCGCTCGATAACGGTCGTGAGCGCGAACATGAGCGGGAAGACGGCGAGGATCGGTGTAATGGTCAGCACCGCAGAAACCACCGAGACAAGCCACTCCGGCGTGGCTCCGGGCAGCAAGCCCATGAGCAGATGCTTCAGCGTGACAGGAAGCGCGTCGAGTTTGGCGAAGAGTTCGGCCATGACTACGCGGCGGGAGCAGCCGCCGGGCCCGTAGCGGGGGAAGAGGGTTGGGGCGCGGATGGGACCGCGCCGACAGGAGTAGCGGCTGCTGCGGCGTCCGCTTTGGCTTTCGCCTCAGCAGCAGCCTTGGCCTTCGCTTCCACGTCGGCCTTCGCCTTGGCCTGCGCCTTCGCAACCTCGACGGCGAGCGCAGCATCGGAAGCAGCGGCTTCGCTCGGGTGAATCTTGCGGTAGTGATCGTTGGACTTGGCGAGTTGGTGCTTGTTGACGAGCAGGCCGCCGAAGCGGTCGGTGTTCGACAACTCGAACTCGGTGTCCATCTTGATGGACTCGAACGGGCAGACCTCGACGCAAATCTGGCAGCTCATGCAGACGGACAGGTCGATGTCGAACGTCACCGGGTAGAGCTGCATCTGGCCCTTGTAATCCGCGCGCTTGTCCTTGCTCTTGACGATGTAGATGCACTGCGGAGGGCACTCCTTCTCGCAAATCTGGCAGGCCACGCAGCGCAGGCCTTTCATCGGGTCTTCCGTGTCGTGAACGAGGAAGGGGAACTGTCGGGCGTTCTCCTTCGAGGCAATGCGCTGCTCGGGATACTCGACGGTGGTGAGCCGCGCGGGGTCGTGGTAGCTGCCGGCGAAGTTCTTCGCCGTTTCCAACATTCCCTTAAGAATTCCGGTGCCGAGCATTGGCTGTGAGTTTCAGGATTCGACCTGCGGGATGCAAGATTTCACCGGTCAACTTCTCCTAGCACAATGTCCACGCTCCCCAGCGTGATCACCGCGTCCGCGATGGTCTGCCCGAGGCACATATCTTCGAGGATGGTCAGGTTGATGAGGCTCGGCGGACGGACGCGGTAGCGATACGGGTTCGGGCTGCCGTCGCTGATGAGGTGGAAGCCCAACTCCCCCTTCGGCGACTCGATGCGTCCGTAAGCCTCGCCGGGCTTCGGGCGGAAGCCGCGCAGCTTCGCCTTCGGGTCCACCACGGGACCGTCGGGGATGTCGTTGAGCGCCGGCTCCAGAATCTTCAGCGACTCGCGCATCTCGAGCATTCGAATCATGTAGCGGTCGTAAACATCCCCGTGGTCGCCGAGCGGCACGCGGAACGGGTAGCGGCTGTAGATGCCGTAGTTGTCCACCTTGCGGAGGTCGTAGTCCACGCCGCTGGCGCGGAGCATCGGGCCAGTGATGCCGGCGCTGATGGCAAGTTCCGCAGACAACTTGCCCACGCCTTGGGTGCGGGCCATGAGGATTTCGTTGCCGGAGAGCAGCGCGTCGAACTCATCTAGAAACTTCGGATACTCGGCCACGACTTTCTTCGCTTCGTCCAGCCAGCCGGGCGGCAAGTCGCAGCGGCAGCCGCCGAACCTCATGTAGTTGCACATCATCCGTGCGCCGGTGAGCGACTCGATGAGGTCGAGGATCTTCTCGCGCTCGCGGAAGGCATACATCAACGGCGTGCCCAGCGCGCCCATGTCCTGAAGCAGGAAGCCCGCGAGGCAGGTGTGGTTCAGCACGCGCGTCAGCTCGGCGGTGATCAGGCGGATGTATTCCGCGCGCTCGGGGACTTGCAGACCGGCGAGCTTCTCGACCGACAGCGCGTAAGCCCAGTTGTTCGACAGCGAGCAGAAGTAATCCAGCCGGTCCGTGTAAGGCATCGAGCCGAGGTAGCTCGTGTTCTCGGCAATCTTCTCGTGGTTCCGGTGCAGGTAGCCGAAGACCGGCTTGAGCTTCACGACCGTCTCACCGTCGAGCACCACGTCCATGCGGAAGACGCCGTGCGTGGATGGGTGCTGCGGGCCCATGGCGACTTCGAGCAACTCGCCTTCGCGGCCTTGTCCGACGGACTGCACCGTGCGATTCGCGGGCGCATCCATGACCGAAACTAAGTCCGTGCCACTCACGCCCCCACCTCCTGTGCCGCTTGATGCGCCTTCGCCCGCGCCAGCACCTCGTCATGGGGCGTCGGCTCGTATTCGTAATCATCCGGCTCCACGTAATCCTTCCGCATCGGGTAATCCTTGAACCCATCCCACATCAGAATCCGCCGCAAGTCCGGGTGCCCGTCGAAGAGCACGCCGTAGAGGTCGAACACCTCGCGCTCCTGAAACTCCGCGCTGCGCCACAGCGGCGTCAGCGAGGTTACCCGCACCGGGTCCGCGCGACCGGGCGTGCGCTGGCGGAGGATGACAGGGCCGTGCTTGAGCGCCATCGAGTAAAGGTGATACACCGCTTCCAGATAGCCGGCGCGCTGGGTCTTCTTCACTTCCTCGACCTCCTTCTCCACGCCGTCCACGAGCTTCTTCACCTTCACCTTCTCGGACAGCTCCGCATCGAGGTAATCAACCCCCGTGACGTTCGAGCAATAGTCGAGACGGAGCTGGGGGTCATCGCGGAGAAACTGGGCGACGGCGTAGGCGTGCTCCACATCCACGGCCAACGAATGCTGCGCGCACGGGCTGTCGTTCTTCACGAGGCTCAACTGCGCGCCGGGCACGGCGGCCCCGGCACGGGCAAGGATTTGCTCAAGAGTTTCCAGCGGCACGGCGGGAACTTGTAGTGGGAGGCCGGAGGTTTGACAAATGATTACACTGCGAGCGAACTCGATTCCTCAATTAGTTCCGCGGGAACCACCGAGTCTGCCCTGCGCCGAGGTAGATTTCCGTCAAGCCTGCGGCGGTGCGGCGGCGAGTGGGGGACTGAGCTTGATGACGGCCTCGCGCATTTCTTTGCCGGCCTTGAACTTCACGACGGCGCGGGGGGGAATGGGCACGTCGTGGGCGGGGGCATTGGGATTGCGGCCGATGCGGGCCTTGCGGACCTTGACCTCGAAGACGCCGAAGTTGCGCAACTCGACGGTGTCTTCTTTGGCGAGGGCTTCGGTGATGTAGTTGAGCGTCTTTTGCACAACCTCCAGCACCTCCTGCTGGGAGAGGTTGGTTTCGTTGCTGATGCGGAGGACGAGGTCGCGTTTGGTCATAAGAGCTCTCGGTTCTGCGGCTTTAACGAGTTGGTGCACACTT
>SIBB01000021.1 GCA_009695395.1 Pedosphaera sp.
ACCGTCGGCATTGTGCCGGGCATCGAGGCGCTCACGGCCACTGGGCTGAACATCCACCTCGCCGTCTCGCTGCACGCGCCCGATGACGCCACGCGCGCGCGGTTGCTGCCGATGGGCAAGCGCTTTCCCATCGCGGACATCCTCGCGGCGGCGGACCGGTTTCAGGCAAGTCGCGGCCGGCCCGTGACGATCCAGTATTGCCTCCTCGCAGGTGTGAACGACTCGCTGGAGCACGCGCACGTGCTCGCTGAATTGCTCGGTGCGCGCCGCATGCACATCAACCTCCTGCGCTACAATCCCACCGGCCTGAGCCTGCGCGGCGTCGCCTACGAACCGTCTTCCGATGAGACGTCCGAAGCGTTCGCAGAAGTGCTGCGCACGCGTAAGCTCGTCGCGCACTTCCGCCGCTCGCGCGGCAAGGACATCGATGCGGCGTGCGGCCAGTTGCGCCGGCGCACGAGTCAAGAACCAGAAACGAACCTGTAGCAGCGGCCGGTGACCCTGGCTCGCAGAACGGCTTTTTCGTTTCCCAGCGTGTCGCCGACAGAGCAGCCTCTCCTGCATCGACACTTCACCAACCAACGCGCCAACCGCCACGCCCGTGGGCCGCGTCGTGCTCGCCAGCTTCATCGGCACCACCATCGAGTGGTATGACTTCTTCCTCTACGGCACGGCGGCGGCGCTGGTGTTTCCCACGCTCTTCTTCCCGAACGTGGACCCGCTCGCGGGCACGATGGCGGCCTTCGCCACTTACGCGGTCGGCTTCTTCGCGCGGCCGCTGGGCGGCGTCATCTTCGGCCACCTCGGCGACAAGCTCGGGCGCAAGTCCGTGCTCGTCACCACGCTCATGCTCATGGGCGTCGCGACGTTCTGCATCGGGCTGCTGCCGACTTACGAGCAGGCGGGCGTGCTCGCGCCGGTGCTGCTGGTGGCGCTGCGTTTCGTGCAAGGGATCGGCGTCGGTGGCGAGTGGGGCGGCGCGGTGCTGATGGCCGTGGAGCACGGGCATCGCGGACGACGCGGCTTCTACGCGAGCTGGGTGCAAGCCGGCGTGCCGGTCGGGCTGCTGCTGGCCAACGCGGTCTTCTCCGCGTGCTCCTCGATGCCGGAGAAAGACTTTCTCGCGTGGGGCTGGCGCGTGCCGTTCCTGCTGGGAATTCTCCTGCTCGCGGTCGGCATGTTCATCCGGCTGCAGATTTTGGAAAGCCCGCTCTTCGAGGCGGTGAAGGCCGCCGCGCCCGAGACCGCGCCACGCCTGCCGGTGCTGGAAGCCATCCGGTTGCACCCGCGCAGCGTGCTTGTCGCGATGGGCGCGCGCTTCGCGGAGAATGCTTCGTTCTACATCTTCACCGTCTTCGTGCTCACCTACGCGACGACGAAGCTCGGCGCGACGAAGAGCGACGTGTTGCACGCGGTGCTCGTCGGCTCAGCCGTGCAGCTCATGGCGATACCGCTCTTCGGCGCGCTGTCTGACCGCGTCGGCCGGCGGCCCGTGTATCTCGCCGGGGCGCTGGCGCTGGCGCTGTTTGCGTTCCCATTCTTCTGGCTGGTGGACACGCGCACGACAGCGGGCTTGTGGGCGGCAATCACAGTCGGGCTGGTCGTCCACTCCGCGATGTATGGCCCGCAGGCGGCGTTCTTCTCCGAACTGTTCAGCACGCGCGTGCGGTGCAGCGGTGTCTCGCTCGGCTACCAGCTCGCGTCGCCGTTCGCGGGCGGCCTCGCGCCGCTCATCGCCACGGCGTTGCTCAAGTGGGCGGACGGCAACCCGTGGCCCGTGGCGCTCTACCTCGTGGGGATGTCGGGCATCACGCTCGTGTCCGTGTGGTGCGCGCAGGAGACACACCGGACGGAGCTGACGGACGATGGCGGTCTGGCTCCGCGACAATAGGAGTGCGGCGTTCACGCCGCAGAAGCGGCCAGAGGCAAAAGTGCATCTTCCCCGAAGAGAACTGCCGGTGTTGGACGTGAGCCGAAGTGGATGAAAGCAAACCGGCCCGCGTGGAGACGCGGGCCGGGGCGATTCTGGGTAATGGAGGGGCTGTTAGAACAGCGTGCCGGCGGGACCGACCTTGCGGGCTTCCACGTGGGAATCGAAGAAGGAGGCGTTACGGACGCTTCCGTGCACGGGGAAAATCGGCAACTGGGAACGCCATGTGTTCGCGGGGTTGGTGACCGCCACTTGGTCTGAGTCGATCAAGGTCCAAATGGCCGAAAGGGAGCCGTATTGCTCCACCTGCGTGATGCGCAGCGGATTGGCTGCGGTAGGTTGGCCAGCCGGATAGCCGAAAATATCGGGGCTGCCATTGAACTTGCCAACTATTTGATAACTGACTGGGGTCCCCGCTGCAGCAACCACAGCCCATTGGTTTAGGCGACGGTAGCCGGCGCACTCAAACACTTTCAGGGTCTGATACGTTCCCGTGGCCGGATTCCCTCCGAGATACCGGTGGATGAATAAGCTCATCTCACCGTTGTCACCATTCTTGTATCTCGCTGTCTGTCCAGACCAAAGACCGAATTGGCCAACACCGCCAGTGGCGGTGGGTTGCCCGCCGGGCAACTGGTCGTCGTAGTCACCGGTGTAGAGGTTCAGCGTGGTCGCGATCTGCTTGAGGCTGTTCGTGCACGAGGCTTGCGTGGCTTTCGCCTTCGCCTTCGCCAACGCCGGCAAAAGCATCCCCGCAAGAATCGCGATGATGGCGATGACGACGAGCAGTTCGATGAGGGTGAAGCCGCCGCGCGCGGAGCGCCGGTTCTGGTTCGAGGAGTTCGTGAGTGGCATACGAGTCATGTTACTTGGGGCAGACTGTCCGCGTTGGACTGGAGTTTGGCAAGTCACGTTAGGGAGACGCTGAACAAAGCATTTAACCACCGAGGCACCGAGGACATAGAGAGGGGATTTCGCCGGCTTTTCTGGGTGAACTCTGTGTCTCTGTGGTTAAATCAGCCTCTCCTTAGGGGGCAGGAATCAGCGGGAAGCAGCGAGCGTGATCAGAGTCTGTCCCAAGGCGTCCTTCCACCTGGCTCAAAGCTAATCGATGACCGCTGCCACCGGCGCCTCCTCCCTTGACGCGCCTTTTCCGTTGCCAGCAGTATGCGCACAGGGTTTCGGCCCGGGAATCCAATGCCCGCTCCCCCGCCAAAGCTCCGCTTGAATCGCAGTTGAACTGAATCTGGACCATGAAACTCGACGAACTCTATTCCTCCCTCACCATCAAGACGGGCGCGAAGCTCGCGCTCATCGTGCTCGACGGCCTCGGCGACATCGCCACCGCTGCCACGGGCAACATGACGCCGCTCGAAGCCGCATCCACCCCGAACCTCGACGCGCTCGTGCAGTCGGGTTGCGCGCAGGGGCGGTTGATTCCCGTCGCGCCTGGCATCACGCCCGGCAGCGGGCCGGGGCATCTCGGGCTGTTCGGCTACGACCCGCTGGAGTTTGAAGTGGGCCGGGGCGTCATCGAGGCGCTCGGCCTGGGCATGGAGTTGAAGGCGGGCGATGTCGCGGCGCGCGCGAACTTCTGCACGCTGGACAAGAAGGGCGTCGTCACCGACCGCCGCGCGGGCCGCATTGCGACGGAGGTTTGCGAGGAGCTGTGCGCGCTGCTGGCGAAGAAGATTCAGAAGATTGGCGACACGCAGGTCATCATCCGCGCCGGCAAGGAACACCGCTTCGTCGTAGTGTTTCGGGGCAAGGGCCTCGAAGGGCCGGTGACTTCCACCGACCCGAACCGCGAGGGTTTGAAGCTGCTGACTGCAAAGCCCGAGAACGCGAAGAACGCGAAGCAGAAGAAGACGGCCAAGCTCATCGCTGAATTTTACACGAAGGCGCTGCCCGTGCTGGCCAGCCACCCGAAGGCGAACGGCTTCCTCATGCGCGGCATCGCGCACCAGCCGGAGATTCCCACCTTCGAGCAGCGCTACCAGCTCAAGCCCGCCGCGATCGCGGTGTATCCGATGTATAAGGGCCTCGCGCAGCTCGTGGGCATGACGAAGGTCGAAGGGCCGCAGACCATCGCTGAGCAGTGCGAGCGCTACGTGGCGGAATACGACAACTACGACTTCTTCTTCCTCCACTACAAATACACGGACAAATACGGCGAGGACGGCAACTTCGAGGCGAAGAAGCAGGCCATTGAGGACTTCGACGCCGCGCTGCCCATCCTGCTGGCGAAGAAGCCTGACGTGCTGGTGATCACCGGCGACCACTCGACGCCGTGCGCGATGAAGGGCCACTCGTGGCACCCGCAGCCGGTGCTGCTGCACAGCGCGTGCAGCGGCTCGGACAAGCTCGACCGCTTCACTGAGACGGGCTCGAACTCGGGTTCGCTGGGCATTATCGAGGCGAAGTATCTGATGCGCCTCATGCAGGCGAACGCGAAGATGTTCGACAAGTTCGGGGCGTAGTCGCTGACGAAGTTTTAACGGCATGAGCCGGTTCGCTGCGTTGCGCGGCGACCGGCTCCTTGCTTTTCAGGCCTTGAGCACGCCCTGCAACCGCCCGAGGAACTGCAGCTCGTGCTGCTTGCCGGAGATCAGCGAGTTGTCCTGATGCCGCCGGTCACGACCACCGCCGTGCAGCTCCTGCACGCGCGCGGCGAAGACCGGCTTGGGGCTGGCGGCTGAAAGCATTTCCCGCTTCAACACCTCCTGCCAATGCGGGATGTGCGCGAGCAGATCATCTGCGTCCTTGGGTTGGTAGGTTTCCATCACCTTGAGCAGCGAGAGCAGATCGGCGCGGTCGTAGAAATCTTCACTCGTCGAGGCGAGCAGGTAGCGGAAGAGCACTGCGCGGCGCGGCTCCTTGTTCCAGACGATCCGGCGGGCCAGGGCTTTGAGCAACGCGCGGCCCTCTGCTGGCGGAAGCGAATGCAGCAGCTTGCCCAGCGGGTCGGGGATGACGACATCCAGATTCAGCCGCGTGACGAAGCGTTCGAGGCTCACCTCTCGCAGCTTGATGGCGTGCGTGACGCTCTCCTCGGTCGTGAGTCGTTCGACCGTGGGCCGCGCCGTGAGTTTGCGGATGAGCACCTGCCACTCGCTAGCAGGCAAGGTCTGATGGTCGAGGAGTTAAGAGAACGCCGCCTGCTCCGAGAGCGTGGGTGTGAACAGCGGCGAGAAGAGCAGGTTCACCTAGTCCTCCAGCGCGTCGAGCTGGCCGGTGAAAAACGCGCCCAGCTCGTCGCGGCTCACCGAGTAGTGCGACGCGAGATGGTCCACCACCTGTTTGAGCAGCGGGCGTGGCCGCTCCAAGTTCGCCGCAATCGCGTCCGCAAAGGCTTGCATGGGGCGCACTATGCTGAAGGAGAGGGCGTTTTCAATCGCCCAGCCTTCAATTGTGCGATGCTGCGCGCAAGAATTTCGATTATCGTCTGCGCCGCCCGCCTTCCTAACGTCCCGACCAACGCATGAGGACGACGGCAGAAAACTTGCCACTGGGGCCGAGCTTTTCGCTGGCTGCCGAGCCTCTTCGAAAGGCTCGTCAACTTTCCCGAGTCACGGCAGGTTCAGGACTGATCCAACCGTTACAGATTAGTCCAGGCGCAGTCATTCTTCCTCGCCTGTTCGCCGCCCGCGCAACTCCGGATGTTCAAGTCCCATGATTCCGACCAATCTCCTCGTGCTCCTGTTGTGCTACGCGATCGGCTGCTTCGTGACCGCTTGGTATCTCGTGCGGTGGCGCATGGGCGCGGACCTGCGGGTGTTGCATAGTGGCACGACGGGCGCGCGAAACGCCGGACGGGTGCTCGGCCGTGCCGCCTTCGCGGGAGTGGCGGTGCTCGATGGCCTGCGCGGGATGCTCGCGTTGGGGATCGCGGCTCACTTTGGGCTGAGGGATTGGTGGCTCACGTTTGCAGGGACGGCAGTGCTCGCCGGTCATGTCTGGCCCGTCCAACTCGGCTTCCAGGGTGGCAAAGGCCTCGCCATTGGCACAGGAGTCATCCTCTGGCTGCTGCCGCTGCGCTCGGCGTCGGAGTGGACGCCTGTTGACCTGAGGCGCGTCTACCTCGCCGCCAGCACGAGCGGCAAGGGACTAGCCGCCATCGCCGGCATCGGGATAGTTTTCCACCGCGAGCCAGCCGCACCTGCGCCAGACCGCGTGCCGCGTGCGCTCGACCTCGGCTTGTATGCAAGCGAAGACGGCGTGCCGTTCACTCTTGGCTCGAACGTCCTTGGCGCGTTGCACACATCACTGCACCAGACGGACTGGCCGGCCAAGTATCAACGCGTCCAAGAACTCGGGACACGCCTGAGCCGCGAACTCTGCGCGCGAGGACTCACGCTCGCAGACCCAGCCGCGACTGCCGTGATCACCGTCGTTCTTCCGCCGTTACTCGACGTCACCGCTGTCGCAGATGCGCTGGAACGCCTCGGCTGGATCGGAGCCTCGCGCAGTCGGCACCTGCACGAGCGCGGCTGGCTGCAACTCTGCCTGCTAGGCGAAATCAAGTCCGCCGACCTTGACGGTTTGGTGGATGCCCTCGTGTCCCTTCTCCCCAGCGCCTCATGCGCCGCATCTGCCCCGCGTGCAAAGAGCCGGTGAACTACCCGGCCAAGATTTTCGAGCAGCTTGATCTGGACCCCAAGTTCTTCGCCGGCGCGCAGCTCTACAAAGGCAACGGCTGCGAGCGCTGCAAGAACTCCGGCTACGCGGGCCGCTGCGCCATCATCGAGGTGATGACCGTCACGGACGAAATCCGCAAGCTGGTCATCGCCCGCTCCAGCGCCGCCGAGATCGCCAAGGTCGCCGTCTCCCAAGGCATGAAGAACCTCCGCGTCGCCGCCCTCGACAAAGTCCGCGAAGGCATCTCCACCCTCGAGCAAGTGCTCGTGCTCACCTCGAGCCACTGAGGCTGGACACCGCTGCGCGGATTTATAAGGAGAGCCGGTAAGCTGGAAGAGTTGACGGCACGCCGGGTGTTTTCCCTGCTCTCCTTAAAAAAACACATCCCCCGCTAGCGGATGCCCCGCCAGGAACTCCGCCGTGGTCATGCGCCGGCTGCCTTCCTTCTGCACTTCGAGCAGACGCAGCGCGCCCTCGCCGCAGGCGATGACCAGGCCCGACTTGTCCGCCGAGAGGACGCGTCCGGGCTGGGCGGCGGGCGGCGACTGCACGTCGCCGGCACGCGCGATTTCCGCACGCCAGACTTTCAGCAACAGCGGCCTGGGCTGCGCGGGCAGGAAGGTGAACGCGCCGGGCCACGGCGTGAAGGCACGGAGCCGGTTGTGCAGCACTCGCGCGGGCTGTGACCAGTCGAGCCGGCCATCCTCCTTCGTGAGCTTCCGCGCGTAGGTGACGCCTTCGGCGGGTTGCGGTCGCGGCAGAAGTTCTCCGCTGATGTAACGCGGAAGTGTCCGCACCAGCAGCTCCGCGCCGAGGACGGCGAGCCGGTCGTGAACTGTCTGTGCGTTGTCATCCGGCGCGAGGGGAGTGGCGCATGTGGCGACGATGCCGCCGGTGTCCAGGCCCGCATCCATCCGCATGATCGTCGCCCCCGTCTCGGCATCGCCTTCGAGGATGGCCCATTGAATCGGCGCAGCCCCGCGCCAGCGCGGCAGCAGCGAGGTGTGCACGTTCAAACACCCATGCTGTGGGAGGTCGAGGATCGCCTGCGGGAGAATCTGTCCGTAAGCCAGCACCGCGATGAGATCGGGCCGCAGCTCACGGAGCTGCCCGATAAACGCCTCGTCGCGCGCCCGCGGCGGCTGGAGCACCGGGACGCCGAGACGGAGCGCGAGTTCCTTCACCGGCGGCGGCTGAAGCTTCAAGTCGCGCCCCCTCGGCTTGTCCGGCTGCGCGACCACGCCCACGACTTCACAATCCGGCGCGGTGGCGAGCGCCTGCAACGTCGCACAAGCGATGTCCGGCGTGCCCATAAAAACAATGCGCAACGACATGAGCCGAGTGTCACGGGCGCAGCCGGAACGGGCAAGCGCGGGAAGCTGGGCTGGACTGGACGCTGCGCAGAATGAGCTGCGCCCCAAAGCGCCCACCTCACGAAATGGGCTTGCCCCCCATTTTCACTGCCCGCGATACTCCGCCCCATGAAACACGTCCGTCTCGGCATCGTCGGCCTCGGCAACATCGGCAAGTTCCACGCCGGCTACCTCCTCGATAAAAAGATCTCCCGCTGCGAGCTGACGGCCGTGAGCGACGCCTTCGCGCCCGGCCTCGCGCCTTACCTAAATCGCCCCGGCCTCCAGACCTTCGCGAGCTGCGAGGAGATGATCCGCTCCGGGGCAATTGACGCGCTCATCGTCGCCACGCCGCATTTTCTGCACACCACCATCGGCATTGATGCGCTCAAGAACGGGCTGCACGTCATGGTCGAGAAGCCCATCTCCGCGCACAAGGCCGATGCCGAACGGCTCATCGCCGTGGCGCAGGCGCATCCCAAGCAAGTCTTCGGCGGGATGTTCCAGATGCGCGTGGAGCCGCGTTATCAGAAAATCAAGCAGCTCCTCGGCAGCGCGGACTTCGGCCAGCTCACGCGCGTGAACTGGATCATCACGGACTGGTTCCGCACCGAGGCCTACTACGCCAGCGGTGGCTGGCGCGCGACGTGGAAGGGCGAGGGTGGCGGCGTGCTGCTCAACCAGTGCCTGCACCAGCTCGACGTGCTCCAGTGGATGTGCGGCATGCCCAAGACCGTGCGCGGCTTCTGCCAGCTCGGGCGCTTCCACAACATCGAGGTGGAGGACAACATCACGACCTTCATGGAGTGGGCGAATGGCGCGACCGGCGTCTTCATCTCCAGCACCGGCGAGGCGCCGGGCACGAACCGCCTCGAACTCTGCGGCACGCGCGGCAAGCTCGTCGTCGAGGACAACAAGCTGCGCTTCACGCGGAACGACGCGGACATGATCGAGTTCAGCAAGGCCTCGAAGAGCGGCTTCGCCAAGCCCGAGGTGTGGAACTGCGAGATCCCCTTCGAGAACGCCCCCAACCCGCACGGCATCCTCATCCAGAACTTCGTGGACGCCATCCTCGACGGCACCCCGCTCATCGCGCCCGGTGCCGAAGGCATGGGTTCCGTGGAGCTGGCAAACGTCCTCCTCTATTCCTCGCTCATCAACCAGAGCATCGAGCTGCCGATGGACAGCAAGGCGTGGGAGAACAAGCTCAACGAACTCATCGCCAACTCGCGCCACGAGAAGAAAGTCGTGGCGAACACGGCGGAGGATTTCACGAAGTCGTTTAGCCGTTAGGCCTGTAGCCTTCCTCACCTCGGTGGCCCGGCGGGCCTACTTTTCACTCTGGCGCTTGCGGGCGCGGGATGTCGCGGAGGCGCGTGCGCAGCATGGTGGCGCGGAGGATGTCGCGTTCCTCGGCGCCGAGTTTCTCAGTGTGCTGCTGCTGAAGGTGCGCGGGCTGGGTGAGGAGGAACATCTCGTCGGTGAGTGAGCGGTCGAGCTTCGTGAAGAGGCCCAGCTCTCCCCCGAGCCGCAGGAGGGAGAGCAGGTTCATCGTCTCCTTGGAGGTGATGGTGTGCGCGTTGGCGAGGACGCCGTAGGCGCGCCCGATGTGGTTGAAGACGATCTTGGATTTCTTCTCCATCAGCAAGAGACGCGCGTTCTCCTCCTCTTCGATGATCTGGTTGAGCGCCTTGCTGATGCGTTCGATGATCTGCGGCTCGGACTCGCCGAGGGTCATCTGGTTGGAGACTTGGAAGACGTTGCCGAGGGCTTCGGTGCCCTCGCCGTAGAGGCCGCGGACGGCGAAGTTGAGCTTGTTCGCGGCGTTGATGATGCGGGTGATCTCCTCGGCGAGGACGAGGCCCGGCAGGTGGAGCATGGCGCTGACGCGGATGCCGGTGCCGAGGTTCGTGGGGCAGGCGGTGAGGTAGCCCAACTCGGGGGTGAAGGCAAAATCGAGCTTGGGCTCGAGCGCGGAGTCGAGGTCGTCAATGGCCTGCCAGCAGGCCTTGATTTGCAGGCCGGGGCGCAGCGCTTGCATGCGGAGGTGGTCTTCCTCGTTGATCATCACGCAGAGGGTTTCCTCCTGGTTGACGACGAGGCCGCTGCCGGCGCCCTTGGCGGCGTGCTCGCGGCTGATAAGGTGGCGCTCGACGAGGATCTGCTTGTCGAGTGGCGTGAGGTCGTCCATCGCGGCGGCGAAGTGCGGGGCGAGCTGCGGGAGGGTCTCGACGGCAGGCTGGATGGCTTCGAGGACGCGGAGGCGGTCGGGCTTCTTGGCCCACGAGGGGAAGGGATGCTTCTTCAGGTTGCGCGCGAGCCGCACGCGGCTGGACATGACGATCTGGTCGTGCGGGCCGGCGCGCTGGCAGGCGACTGCGGGCGGGACGAGGAATTCGTGGATGGTCATGATCGGTTTTGGATTCTGAGTTTTGAGTTCTGAGTTGGGTCAATCGCGGTCGTGCACCAACGCAAAACTCGGAACCCAGAACTCAGAACCGGCTTCTATTTCAGCCGCTTGATCTCGTCGCGCAACTGGGCGGCTTCCTCGAAGTTCTCTTCCGTGATGGCCTTGTCGAGACGCTTCTGGAGGAGCTTGACCTTCTGGGCCTCGACGCGGGATTGGTGGAGGGCGGCGGGGACCTTGCCGGTGTGGCGTGTGCCCTTGTGCATGGTCTTGAGCATCACTACGAGACCCTCGCCGAAGGTGTCGTAGCACTCGGAGCAACCGAAGCGGCCGGCTTTCTTGAAGTCTGCCTGCGAGTAGCCGCAGGCGGGGCATTTCGCGCCTGGCTCGGCGGCGGGCTCGGGTTCAGATGGGACGGGCTCGGCGCTCAAGCCCATGAGCAAGTCAGAGTAGCTAGTGGGATCGTCCACGCCCTTGTCCTTCGAGCAGTCCTCGCAGAGGTCCACCTTCTGCATCTTGTCGCCGACGATCTTCGTCAGGTGGACCTTGGCTTCGTTTTGTTTGCAGGCGTTGCAGAGCATGGCGGTGAAAGCTGCGGTCAAATTGGCTCACCGCTGACCTTCGTCAAGGCGTGATATTTCTCGATGAGTTGCTTCGAGAGCACGCCCGGATGGCCGGTGCCGATGACGCGGCCGTCAATCTTCACCACCGGGATGATCTCCGCGCCGGTCCCGGTGAGGAAGCACTCGTCGGCGTTGAAGAGGTCGTAGCGCGTGAGGTTCGGCTCGCCCGTCTTCAGGCCCAGCTCGCGGCCGAGGTCCATCGCGGTAGCGCGGGTGATGCCGTAGAGCGCACCGGCGGAGAGGGGCGGGGTGAGGAGCTCGTTGCCCTTGATGATGAAAATGTTGTCGCCCGTGCATTCGGCCACGTAGCCGTCGGAGTTGAGCATGATGGCCTCCTCGACGCCCGCGTTGTTGGCCTCGATCTTGGCGAGGATGTTGTTGAGGTAGTTGAGCGACTTGATGGCCGGGTTGACGGCGTTGTGCAGGTTGCGCGTGGTCGCCACGGTCACGATGTCCATGCCGCGCGCATACAGCTCGGGCGGATAGAGCTGAATCTTGCCGACGATGACAATGACGGAGGGGGCTTTGCAGCGGTTCGGGTTCAAGCCCAGCGTGCCCACGCCACGGGTGACGACGAGGCGGATGTAGCCGTCGGAGATCTTGTTCTTCCGACAGGTGTCCAAGACTGCCTTGGTCATCTGCGCGGGCGTCATTGGGATGGTGAGCAGGATCGCCTTGGCGGAGTAGTAGAGGCGCTCGATGTGCTCCTTCAGCTTGAAGACCTTGCCGTGGTAGGCGCGGATGCCCTCGAAGATGCCGTCGCCATAAAGCAGGCCGTGGTCGAACACGGAGATCTTAGCCTTGTCCTCGTCGTAAAACTTCCCGTCTATGTAAACTTTCATGTCAAAAGGTTCGGTCAGCGTAGGGGAGCGGCGCAAAACGGCGCAATACAGGAATTGGGAGGAGGAAGCAGAAGTCAGGAGTCATCTGACTTCCGGCTCCTTTCCCATATTTTTCTGTTTGCCCGACGCGGGCTTTTGGTCAACATCGCCCACCATGCAACGGCTCATTTTTCAACGCGCACTCGCGGCGGCATTCCTCTGCCTGGCGGGCATGGCGCTCGCCGCGGAGTTCACGGAGTTCAAGTTTAAGGACGGCACTTCGGTGAAGGGCGAGGCGATCGGCCCCAAGGAGAGGGACGTCGTGATCAAGGACACGGATGGGAAGTTCCTGCCCCGCACGGCGTGGACCAACTTCACCCAAGAGACGCTCAAGGAATTCGCGAAAAATCCGAAGATGCGGCAATACGTGGAACTGCTTATCGAGGATGCCGCACCTGCCACCGCCGTCGCGGGCGGGGAGATCAACATACCCGAGGTGGTCGTCGCCAAACGCGACTGGAAGCAGCCCAAGGACGTGACGGACAAGCGCGTTGTGCCGAAGAATCCAAGCATGATCGCCGGGATGTTCGGCACGGGTGTCGGTTGGTTCAGCATGCTCGTGGTCTATGCTGGCATCATCTATGCAGGGTTCGAGGTCGCCGCTTACCGCCGCCGCCCCAAGCAGTTGGTGATGGGCTTGTCCGCCATTCCCATCTTCGGCTTCTTTGCCCCCATCGCCTTCCTCTGCATGCCAGCGGTGAAGAGGTTGGAAGAGACCAAGCCAAATTCCGTCGCGCAGGCGGCGGCGATAGCGGCGGCCGCCGCCGCTCAGAAGCCGGAGGAGAAACCCGCCTTCCCCGGCAAAAAGAAGCCCGGCCTCGCCTTAGGCAAAAAGGTGGATGACGCCGGCCACGCTCCCGCTCCGGTCGCCGCGCCTGTCGCTGTCGCCTCCCCCGTGAAAGCCCCCGCACCGGCGGCGACCCCCGCGATGGAAGCTGTCGTTTATCGCCGTGGAGAGACGAACATCAACAAGCGCTTCATCGAGACCAAGTTCGCCGGCTTCTTCAAAGCCGTCCTTGGCCCCGCCGAGAAGGAGATGTGGGTTGTCTGGGTCACCGCCACCGGCGGCGAGTTCTGGAGCAAGCGCATTGTCAGCATTAGTCAGACCGACGTTGTGGTGAACTGCCCGCAGGAGAGCGGCGGAACCCTTGACGAGACGATCCAAATCGCTGGCATCCAGGAAATCCACCTGCGTCCGCGGGAAGGCTGAACCATGAAACTCCGCACCATCCTGCTCTTCGGCGCACCGGGTTCCGGCAAGGGCACGCAGGGCAAGATCCTCGGCACCATCCCCGGCTACTACCATTGCGCGTGCGGCGATGTCTTCCGCAATCTCAACGCCGACAGCCGTCTGGGCCATACCTTCCTCGACTATTCCAGCCGTGGCGAACTCGTCCCCGACGAGGCCACCGTGGACCTTTGGCGAAACAACATTCAGGCCAACACCATGCTGGGTCGCTTCAACCCTGAGCGCGACACCGTGGTGCTCGACGGCATCCCGCGCAACGCCGCCCAAGCCCAGATGCTCCAAGGCACGCTCGACGTCCGAGCCCTGCTCCACCTCACTTGTCCCGACCGCAACAAGATGATCGAGCGCCTCCAGCGCCGCGCCCTGCGGGACAACCGTCTCGACGACGCGAATCTCGACGTGATCCGCAACCGCCTCGAAATCTACGACACCGAGACCAAACCCGTGCTCGACTTCTACGGGCCCGACGTCGTCCGCAACATCAACTCGACCCAGACGCCCGTGGAAGTTCTCAGCGACATCCTCCGCGTCCTCGCCACGCTTTGACCGTGGGCCGGCAGTTCAACGAGTTCAAGGCATCGGAGCTCTACTGTCCCAAGTGCGGTTCCTCCCAGCCCGTGCGCGAACGCGCCTCAGCCCTGCCCGGATCGAAGGCCGTTGATCTCCTCTGCTTCCGCTGTGCCACCGTCGTCGGCCAGCACACCGTGATTGACCACAGCTTGCCCGGCAAACTCGCCACGCTTGTCGGCAAGCTGCTCAAGTAGGACTGCATGACTTCCCCCGCCAACGTCGCCGAACTGGAAGACCGGCTGAGTGACCCAACACCCGGCGTCATCGAGGCCTTTCGCGCGCTGCCCGGCGACATCCTGTTTCTGGGCGTCGCCGGGAAGATGGGCCCCACGCTCGCTCGCATGGCAAAGCGGGCCTCGGACGCCGCCGGCATGCGCCGCCGCGTGATCGGCGCATCGCGCTTCTCCGACGCCAGCCAGATCCCCCAGCTCAACGCGCACGGCATCGAGACGATTCGCTGCGACTTGATGGACGATGCAGCCGTCGCGCAACTGCCGGATGTGGAAAACCTCGTTTACTGCGCAGGCATGAAGTTTGGCGCGACCGGCAACGCATCTCTCACGTGGGCGATGAACACGTGGCTCCCGTCCGTCGTGTGCCGGAAGTTCTGCCGCAGCCGCATCGCTGCCTTCTCCACCGGCAACATCTACGGCCTCGCGCCGGTCAGCGGCGGCGGCTCTGTCGAGACAGATTCGCCGCAGCCCGTGGGCGAATACGCCATGAGCTGCCTCGGGCGCGAGCGGATGTTCGAGCACTTCAGCCGCACGCTGGGCATCCCCACCGTCATCGTCCGCCTCAACTACGCGTGCGAGCTGCGCTACGGCGTGCTTGTGGACATCGCCCGGAAAATATGGACCGGCCAGCCCGTGGATTTGGGCATGGGCTGGTTCAATTGTCTCTGGCAGGGCGACGCCAACGCGTTGACGCTCCAGTCCCTCGCGCTCGCCGCGACGCCGCCGCTCGCGCTGAATCTCACAGGTCCCGAATTGCTCGAAGTGCGTGCCGTGGCCGAGAAATTGGCCCACCGCATGAACCGCCCGGTGGATTTCACGGGCACGGAAGGCAACTCCGCTCTCCTCAGCAACTCCGCCCAATGCTTCGAGCGCCTCGGCGCGCCTCGCGTTTCCGCGGGGGAACTGCTGGGTTGGGTGGCCGATTGGGTGATGAGCGGAGGCCCGGACCTCGGCAAGCCGACGCACTTCGAAAGCCGCGACGGACGTTATTAACCGGTGATGGGAGGGGCGCGTGCTCCGCAGCTATCCGCCCGTGTCCGTCCGCGGTTGTTCCGCCGCCGGCTGTTTCCAGACGTAGCGGAACATGAGTGTGCGCCCGGCGGCGGTGAGGGGGATTGCCAGCAGGCCACCGAGGATGCCCCCGAGCAGCTTAGCCCCGATCATTACGGAGATGATGATGGTCAGCGGGTGCAGGCCCACGCGGTTGCCGAGGATGCGCGGGGAGTAGACCAGACCTTCCGCCGCCTGCACGAAGACGAAGATGCCAATGACCTTCCAGAAAATGTTCGGGTCTGCCGAGAAATGCACGCCCGCCAGGATCGACGCGAGGGCGAAGATGATGATGGCTCCGACGTAGGGAAGGATGCAGACCACCGCCGCGAGCACGCCCAGCAGGACCGCGTAGTTCAGCCCGGCGATGGACAGGCCGATGCCCAGCAGCGTGCCGGAACAAATGGAGACGAGGATTTGCCCGCGGAAGAAGACGATGATGCAGTCGTTGATGGAGGACAGGACGAAGACGAGTTCATCCTTGGCCTCGGATTCGCGGACCGGGAGGAAGTTGGTCCAACTGGTCTGGATGCCGGACTTCTCGAGTAGAAAGTAGAAGAGATAGACCGGCACGAGCGCAAGGCCGACGGCGTAGCCCAGCCACGAGGTCACGCTGCCGAGGTGGCTTATGAGCCAGTCCGAAACTAGTGGGACTACGTCCTTGAGCGCCTGCTGGACTTTCTCGCCGATCTCCTTATCCCAAGCTTCCTTCGCCTTCTGGCCGAGCGGGGATGTGGCGAGCCATTCGCTGAACTGCGTGCGGAACTTCTCGGCATAGCTCGGCGCATTCCGCACTAGCTCGTCCGCCTGCACCACGAGCTGCGGCAGGATGGTGCCGAGCATCAGCACGACAATGGCCACGCCGATGAAGAAGACCATGAGGATGGCGCGGATGCGCGGGATTAGAAGGCGTCGCTGAAAGAAATCCACAACCGGGTCCAGCAGGCACGCGACGATGCCCGCGATGGCCAGCGGGAGGACCACTGATGCGAGCTTGTTGAGGAGGAAGCCCAGTGCCCAGAACGTCGCGCCCATGGCGCCCAGCACCACAGCCACGGCCAGGGTGGTGAAAGAGAACCAGATGATCTGCGCCTGCTTCTCGGAGGGAGGCGGGAAGTTCATGCGGGGAAGGTTGCCGATTGGCGAGGGTTGGTTGAAGGAGAAAAACGGCCTTCAGCCTTGGCCGAGCTGCCTGGACTTCGCTGCCGCAGCGCGGACGGCGTTCATCAACGCGCCGCGCACGCCGGCTTTCTCCAACTCGTGCAAGCCCTCGATGGTCGTGCCGCCGGGGCTTGTAACCATGTCCTTGAGCGCTCCGGGGTGCAGGCCGGTTTCGAGGACCATCTTCGCCGCGCCGAGCAGCGTCTGCGCAGCGAGCTTGGTCGCCACCTCGCGCGGGAGGCCCGCCGCCACGCCGCCGTCGCTGAGTGCCTCGATGATTTGATACGCGTAAGCCGGGCCGCTCCCGCTCAAGCCAGTCACGGCGTCGAGGAGCGATTCCTTGACTTGCAACGCCACGCCGACGGCGGCGAAGAGTTTTTGCGCGAGCGCCGCATCTGTCTGCGAGGCGTGCGTGCCAGTGGCGAAGGCGCTGGCGGACGCGCCAACGAGCGCAGGCGTGTTCGGCATCACGCGGATGACGCGCGCGCCGGGGAGGAGGCAGGCCTCGAGCTTCGCTAGCGGCACACCGGCAGCGATGGAGATGAGCAGGTGCTTGGGCGTGATGTGGTCGCGGATTTCCGCGAGCACGCCGGCCACCTGGTCGGGCTTCACTGCGAGGATGAGAATGTGCGCGGCCTTGCAGACGGCGAGGCTGCTGGGCATGGGCTTGATGCCCGTCTCGGCGACGAAGGCCGTGCGCGCCGCCTCCATCACGTCGCTGGCGATGATGCTGCGGGCGCTGGTGAGCTTGGCGGCGATGAAGCCGCGTGCCAGGGCGGTCGCCATCTTGCCCGCGCCGAGGAAACCAAGGGTGAGTTCAGAGGCCATGTGGCGGGTTTTGTAGCAGCGGGCGACGGACGGCGGAAGGGTTTATTCTGCTGGCCATTCGACCCGGCGAGAACGGTTGCCGTTGGAATTGGAGCGCGCCGTTACAATGCAGACGAGGGAAAGTTCCGCGGAGTGCCCTGAAGCGGAGCGAGCATGCAAGGAAGTGCGCGCTGCAGCGCCACCGGTTTCGGCTTACTTTGTGCCGCCGGGGAAGAGTTCCCAGCGCTCGCCGAAGAAGCCCGCCGTGGCGATGCCGCCGGGGAAGCGCGAATTGACCGGGACGCTCAGATCAATCACCGCGTAGTCGGGCAACTTGGGCACCTGGCGCGCGTTGTTGAGGTAGTCGTATTCGCGGAAGGTGAACCCGCTGTTGATCACGATGTATTTCTTCGGGTTGAGCGGGTTGGGGTAAATCAGGACGGGCACGTGCCCAGCAGCGGAGAAGGTCTGGCCGCCCAAGCGCACGCTTTCCTTGTCCCAGCGCAACAACGGCAGGCCCGCGAGCACGCGGGCCAAAATCTTGTTGCTCTCTGCGTCGCCCCACAGCACGAGGTTATGCGCGGCGATGTCGGCGTCCGTGATGGCGATGTCGTCCTTCACACGCGCGTCGCCGCGGAACTGCCTTCGCCAATGCTCGATGGCGTGCACCATCTCGTTCGTGGCCCACTTGCCGACGCGCTCGTTGAGCGGTTGGCCGGTGGGACGGACCATGAGGAAGCTATCCAGGAACGCGTCGTCAATCGGGCCTTGCAGGCCGTGGACCTTGCGCGGGCCCAAGTCAGCCTTGACCGTCTTTTTAACCACGTCGTCCTGCGCGGACACCGTCATGTTCCAGAGTTTGCCAGCCTTCCAGAAACTCACTTTCCACGAGCGGTCTGTCTCCGCCAGCGGCGCGTCGAACTTCGTGCCGTCGAGGACAACCTTGGTCTGTTTGTTCAGCGGGAATGGATAGCCGCCCGAGGGCATCGCCAGCGTCAGCGCGGAAACATTCTTGGTCGTCACCTTGATGGAGTCGTTCT
>SIBB01000022.1 GCA_009695395.1 Pedosphaera sp.
CGCCCGTGAACTCCGGCTGGTATTCCAAGTATGGCCATCAGGGCCTTTCCTTCACTGGCGACTCCGCGATTCGCAAGGACGAGCGCGGCCATCCCATCAAGCACGAGTTCACGCGCAGCATCCCGTCGAGCCAGTGCATGAACTGCCATATGCACCAGGGCAACCTCTTCGTGAACCCGTTCCTCGGCTACACTTGGTGGGATCAGGAGAGCGACGGCGACCTCATGTATCCGCACCCCGGCAACCCCCTCGCGAACGACAAGCACTTCCTCGGCAACCGCAAGCCGGAGGAATTTCAGAAGCAGCGCAACCCCACCGAAGAGCAGCTCACGCACGCCATCGCGAAGAATCCCGAGGCCGCCGCCGCGCGCGGTTTGTGGGGCGACCTCGACTTCCTCGAAAAAGTCGCCGAGCTGAACCCGCGCATGAAGCACACGCAGTTCGCCGATTACCACGGCCACGGCTGGGTTTTCCGCGCGGTGTTCAAGAAAGACAAGTCCGGCAACCTGCTCACGCTCGACGACCAGAAAATCCCGCACGACGACGCGCACAAGTTCGAGAAGGCCGTTCACCTGAAGGACATTCACCTCGCGAAGGGCATGCACTGCGCCGACTGCCATTTTCTCACCGACTCGCACGGTGACGGCAACCTCTACGGCGAGCCACGCGCGGCGACTTCGGTCGAGTGCATTGACTGCCACGGCACCGTGAACGCGCGCCCGACGCTCGTCACGAGCGGCAACGGCGGGCGCTTCAGCAACGGCGGCAAGGGCGTGAACATTGCGGCCACCAGCACGCCTTGGGGCCCGCGCTTCGTGTGGGAGGGCAAGCGGCTCTTCCAGCGCAGCAACCTCTCGCCCGACGTGCGCTGGGAAATCCCGCAGACGCTGGACACGATTGACCCGCAGCATTCCCGCTACAACGCGAAGGCCCGCTACGCGAAGACACTGCGCCGCGACGGCCAGACTTGGGGCGACGTGCCCGAGGCCGCGAAGTGCGCGCAGGCCCTCGCGCACGACAACTCGAACCTCACCTGCCAAGTTTGCCACTCGTCGTGGGCGACGAGCTGCTTCGGCTGTCACCTGCCGATGCGCGCGAACCAGCGCGTGCCGCTAAACAAGTTCGAGGGCATGACCACGCGCAACTTCACCGGCTACAACCCGCAGGTCGTCCGCGACGACGTGTTCCAACTCGGCGTGGACGCGAGCTACAAGAGTAACCGCGTCGCGGTGCTCCGCTCCTCCAGTGCCATCATCGTCGGCTCGCAGAACAGCAACCGCGAGTGGGTCTATTCGCAGCAGCAGACCGTCAGCGCCGAGGGCTACAGCGGCCAAGCCTACAACCCGCACTTCCCGCACACGACCAGCGGCGTCGGCACGACGAAGGGCTGCACCGACTGCCACCTCGCCGCCGACAACAGCAACAACGCATGGATGACTTCACTCCTGGGCTTTGGCACGGGCACGGTGAACTTCTTCGGCCGTTACGCGTGGGTCGGCGCGGGCAAGGACGGCCTCTACGGCGTCGTTTGGACGGAGCAGGAAGAGCCGCAAGCCGCCATCGGCAGCCACCTCCACCGCCTCGCTTACCCGGACAATTTCAAGCGCCACGTCGAGGCGAACAAATCCGTATTGCCCGAGAAACAGGACGGCAACGACCTCGCCCACCACCACCACGCGAAGGAGATTTTGGACCTTACGCTGCGCGGCGAATACCTCTACACCGCGAACGGCGCGGACGGCTTCGAGGTCTTCGATGTCGCGAACATTGACCAGAAGGGTTTCAGCGAACGCATCGTCACCGCGCCCGTTTCGCCGCTGGGCCAGCGCACTTACATCCGCACCAAGTATGCTACCAGCGTCACGCTGCCGAGCACGCTAGGCATTGATCCGACGCGCCAGCGTTTGCCCGAAAACGAGGAGCAGCCCATCAGCCTCATCTACGCATGGGCCTTCATCACCGACCGCGAGGAAGGCCTCGTGATGACGACCGTCGCGACGCTCGTGGACGGCAACCCGAACAACAACTTCCTCGACAAGGACCTCAAGACGATTCGCTTCAACCCCGACGGCAAGCTCGCCGGCGCGATGCACTCCTACATGGCCGGCACCAACCTCTTCGTCGTCGCGAAGAAAGGTCTCTTCGTCCTCGGCTTGCACAACGACAAGCTCGAAGCGCCGAAGCTCGTGGCCGAGTTGAGCAACGGCGAGTTCAAGAACCCGCGCGCCGTCAGCGTGCAGTTCCGCTACGCCTACGTGACCGACGACGACGGCTTCAAGGTCGTGGACATCACCGACCCGACCAAGCCCCGCCTCATCCCCGGCGCGACCGTGCCGCTGAAGAACGCCCAGCGCTTCTACCACGCGCGCACCTTCGCCTACGTCGCGAACGGAGCGGAGGGCCTCGCGTTCATTGACATCAGCAACCCCGAGAAGCCGCGCCTCGAACGCATGTTCAACGCCGACGGCCAGCTCAACGACACGCGCGCCGTGCAAATCGGTTCCGTGAACGCTTCGATGTTCGCGCTCGTCGCCGACGGCAAGAACGGCTTGCGCGTGCTCCAGATGATTTCGCCCGAGAACGTCCCGACGCATATGGGATTCAGCCCCGCGCCGAACCCGAAGCTCATCGCCACCTACCCCACGCACGGCCCCGCCGTCGCCGTCTCGCGCGGCCTCGACCGCGACCGCGTGGTGGACGAGACCGGCAACCAGACCGTCGTCTTCGGCCGCCGCGGCTCGCGCCCGTTCACGATGGACGAGATGCAGAAATTCTTCCGCCACTTCGCCGGTCCGACCCCGAGCGACCTCAAATCCAAACGCACCGGCCCGCTCTACAAGGTCGAGGAAGTCACGGTGAAGGATGGTGAGTTGCTCACCCAGTCCGGCGCGAAGCTGAAGCAGCCGAGCGCCTTCAAGGCCGAGCCAGAGCCGCAGCCCGCGCGCCCGAGCAACGACCGATTGGTGAGAAGGGGACAATGAGCCAGTTCATACAAAACGGTAGTCGCGCCAAGGCTCGCACTGAGCACCGCCACCCCTATGGAGTGTGGTGGCCAGCGAAGCGCGACACCGCTTTCGCGTCCGAACGCCCGTCGTATACTCACGCCGATGTGGCGCCGAACCCGCAAATGGAGCGCGGACGTCCACGTCCGCGTGAGCTTGCTGCGGACGTGGGCCTCCGCGCTCCAAGGCCGCTGCGATCTGGCGCCGCACTCCATATCGCGCTACTGCTCCTCCTCACCCTCACCCTCTCCGCGCAAGACTCCGTCCACACGCTGGCCGGCCTGCCGGAAACTCCCGGCTCCGCGGACGGCCCCAGTAGCACCGCCCGCTTCAACGACCCCGCCGGTCTCGCCATCGCTGCCGACGGCACCATCTTCGTCGCGGACAACCAAAACCACGCCATCCGCCGCATCGCCACGAACGGCGTCGTGACCACGCTCGCCGGCTTGCCCGGCACGCCCGGCTCTGCGGGCGGCACCGGCTCCACTGCCCGCTTTGACAGCCCCACTGGCATCGCGCTCGGCCCCGACGGCGCGCTCTACGTCTCCGACACCGGCAACCACACCGTTCGCCGAGTCACCGCGAACGGCGTGGTCACCACCCTCGCCGGTTTCGCTGGCAACGCCGACTACGCCGACGGCTCTGCCACCTCCGCGCGTTTCAACCAACCGCTCGGCCTCGCCGTAGCGCGCGATGGCATGGTCTTCGTCGCTGACAGTGGCAACCATCTCATCCGCGCCATCGCCACGAACGGCACCGTCTCGGTCCTTGCGGGCAACCCGGAGACGTTCGGTTCCGCCGACGGCACCGGGACGAACGCCTTTTTTAACAACCCTGTCGGCCTCGCGCTCGCGCCGGACGGTTCGCTCTTCGTCTCGGACGCCAACAACTTCACCCTCCGCCGCGTGACCGCCGCCGGCGTCGTCACCACCCTTGCCGGAGCCGCTGGCCAAGACGGTTCTGCCGACGGCCCGGCCGCATCCGCCCGCTTCGGCAAGCCCGCCGAACTCGCGCTCGCCCCGAACGGCACCCTCTACATCGCCGACGCCGCGCACCACACCATCCGCCGCCTCACGCCGGACGGACGCGTCAGCACCATCGCCGGCCTCGTGGGCGCAGACGGCGCGGCGGACGGCGCGAACGGGCTCGCCCGCTTCTTCAATCCCTATGGCCTCGCCATCGCTGCGCGCGGACACCTCGTCGTCGCGGACACCTACAACCAGACCGTGCGGGAGCTGCTCGCGCCCTTCGCCGTCGGTGTCGCGCCGAGCGGCGGCGCCCGCGTCATCTCGTGGGAGTCAGTCGTCGGCCTCGCCTACCAAGTGCAGTTCAAGGACACCTTGATCTCCTCTTGGAAAAACCTCACTTCTGTCATCACCACCACCGAACTGTCCGCCTCGCAGACAGACTCCTCGCCCGCTGCCGCAGCCCGCTTCTACCGCATCTTGCGCGTTGAGTAGCCGAGAAGTGGTCGCGAGCCACCTCCTAATTCATCGGCATCCCACGCCGCACGAACGTCGGCACGTCGAGGTTCACTCCGTTGTGGCGCGTCGGCTCGCTATGCTGGAAGGGACCAGTCGTCACCGTCTCCAAGCCCAGCTCGGGATGCACCGCCTTGGGCTTCTTGCGCGACCGCCATGTCCGCGTCGCGGCGACAGGAGCCGCCCCGACCGCATCGAATTCAGCCACGGCCACGGCGACTTTCTCCAGCGCAGGCGAGGCGGCGGCGCTGCGGGCAACGGGCTTCGCCACAATGGCGGAGCCGAGGGTTTCGAAGTCAGAACCGCCACGCGAGGCCGGTGCTGGCTCCGCCTTCTCCACGGCCGCAGCTTGCGGCAAGTCAGCGGCGTGCGAAGGCCGGCGGGACGCGACGAGCGTCACCGTCAGCCGGTCTCCCAGCGCTTCCTCGATCGCCGCGCCCATAATGAGGTGCGCGTTCTCGCACTGCCGGTTGATCTGATCCATCACGCGATTGACCTCGGCCATGGTGAGGCTCGGGCCGCCCATGAGGCTCACGAGCAGCGCGTCGGCCTCGCCCAGCGCAGCGCCGCCGTCAAGCAGCGGGTTGGCAAACAGCTTCTCCACCACTTCCTTCGCACGGTGCGGCCCCACCGCCTCGGCGTTGGCGAAGGAACTCTCGGAATGCCGGTCGCGCACAACCGCGCAGAGGTCGGCGAAATCGAGATTGATGAAGCCCGGCCGCGTCACAAGCTGCCAGATGCCGCGCACTCCCTGCGCCAGCAGCTCGTTCGTCGTGGTGAAGGTCTCGATGACGCTGGTGTTCTCGTCAATCAACTTGAAGACTTTCTGGTTCGGCAGGCAGATGACGCCGTCGGCAGCGGCCTTGAATTCCTCCAAGCCAAGCCGCGCCTGCCGCATCCGCCTCGACCCCTCGCAGTCGAACGGCAACGTGACGAACGCCAGCGCCAGCGCGCCGCACTCCTTCGCCACGCGCGCCAGCACCGGACCCGCTCCCGTGCCGGTGCCGCCGCCCAGTCCCGCGCAGATGAAGACCATGTCCGCCCCGGTGCAAAGCTCGCGCAACCGCGCCTCGTCCTCCTGCGCCGCCGCGCGACCGCGCTCCGGGTCGCCTCCCGCGCCGAGACCGCCGTTCAAGGTGATGCCGAGATTGAACTTGTAGGGCAGCGGGCACTGCGCGAGGGCCTGCGAATCCGTGTTCAGCACAATCAGCTGCGCCCCGCCAAAGCCCATCCGGTGAATCTGCGACACGACGTTGCCACCGCAGCCGCCGACGCCAAAGACTTTGATGGTGAGCTGCTTCCTGGCCGGAGCCACAGTGGAGTTGGTTTCAGTCGATGTCATGGCAGATGGCGGGTTGAGTGGCCGACAAGTGAATCAAAATAATCCCAGTGAGCCGGCGAACCCCTTGATTTTGCCGACCAGGCCAGTGCTCTGATTGCCCTTCTGGCGCATCGCACCGTATTTCACCAGACCGACAGCGGTGGCGAGTTCCGGATCATCGGACGCGGACCGCAGACCGCCAACAGCGTTCGCACGACCCAGCGTCGCAGGCAGGCCGAAGACATTCCCCGCGAGCTTCTCAATTCCCCGGATGCGGGCGCCACCACCGCAGAGGCACACCCCCGCGCGGAGCTGGTCGTGAAAACCCAGCTCGCCAATCTCGCCATCAATGAGCTGAAACGTCTCTTCCAGCCGCGCGACCATGATTCGCCGCAGGTCATGCAAATCCACGCGCCGGTCGGGAAAGCCATTCTCGCTCGTGAGCGTGAGCGTCTGGTCTGCCACGCCATCGAGCGTCGCCGCGCCGTGCTCGCGCATGAGCAACGCCGCGCGCGCCGGAGCCATGCGCAAGCCATACGACAGGTCATTCGTCACGTGGTCGCCGCCCACCGCGATGACGCCGGTATGCTTGATTACGCCCTCGGCATAAATCACGTATTCCGTCGTGCCCGCGCCGATGTCCACCACCAGCGCGCCAATGTGCTTCTGCTCGTTGTCCAGCAGCGCGAGCGCCGAGCAGAGGCCGCTGAAGACCGTCTGCTCGACTTCCAAGTTCAGCCCCGCGACGACCCGCATGTGATTCTGCAGCCGCGTCGTGACCCCGTGGATGACGTGCATGTCCACTTCCAGATTCTCCCCGAGCATCCCAATCGGGTCCACGATGCCGGCCTGCCCATTCACTGTGAAATGCTGGCGGACGGAGTGCAGCACGTAGTTCTCCGAAGGGCGGTTGAAAACCTTCGCGTTCGCCAGCACCTCGTTCACGTCCTGCTGGGAAATTTCGTGATCCAACGACACCGAGGTAAAGACGCCGTGTGTGTTGAGGCTCGTGAGGTGCCCGCCAGTGACGCCCAGATACACGCTGGCGATTTCCACGTCGGCAGATTTCTCCGCCTCGACAATCGCGTTGCGCACGTCCTCGGCGGCGTGCTCGGCGTTGACCACCTCGCCCTTGCGCACGCCGCGCGAGGGACACTGGCCGATGCCGATGACGTTCACGCCACCGCCATCGGTGACTTCGCCCACGACGGCGGCGACCTTCGCGGTGCCGATCTCGAGGCCGACGATGACGGTGGTTTTTTTGGGAAAGAAGAGGTTAAGCATTTTTCCTCCGATAAGGTGCAGGTTTCACAGGCTTGGCAGGCGGGGGGGGGAGAGCATTCGCGTCCACCAAAACGGTCGGCAGATAGTCCGAGATGGAGACATCAAAAGTCCGGATCACCTTGCCCCGTTGTGTGAACACGTCCTGCACCGCGCGCCAGCGGCGGAGCTGCGTGTCAAAATCCCGCTGCGAGGCGAAGGTGATTTCGCTGCCGGCGGAGGTAGTCGCGGTGAGTATCTCCGCAGACGTCACATCCACGCGCCGGATGTCCGCGCGCCCGAACATCACCGAGCGCTCGTAGCGCCCCAGCAGGCGGAGCGCGGAGCGGACCTGCGCGGACTCGACCTGCCGGCCGAGCTTCAGGTCCACGTCGTTGACACCGCGCAGCTCGGGCAGCCAGTCCATTTGCAACGCCGTCGGGTCCGCGACCATCGTGCGGTCAGGCGGCAACATCACGAAACCCGTGGCATCGAGCAGATGGATGACCGTCGTGTAACGGCCGCTGGCGTCCGGGCGGGCCACGGCGACCTGCGCCACCGGCACGCGCTCGGTCACCCGGATGCGCAGCGTGTCCGGCAGCACGCGCTCGACGGCGGCGGACTGGATGAGCGGCACGAGTTCGAGGTCCCGCTTGATGAGCGACAGGTCGAGGCTCATGAGATTCTCGCCGACCCGCACTCGCGCCCACTTGCGCAACGCCTCCGCCGTCAGCACGCCATCGGTCTGCAAATCAATCTTCTTCGTCGCGAATGCCGGATTCTCCGTGACGAACTCCCGCACCGCCCAGTCCACGCCGCGCCAGCCGAGGAAGATCACCACCGCCGCTCCGAAGAGCACCGTGAGCACCTGCATCGCGAAGCGCGTGCGCTCGGCGCGGAGTTGGTCGGTGCGCAGCTTCACGCGCAGCACGTTCTCGTTCTCGCGGTGGAGACGGCGGTTGATTTTGAGGAGGCGGGCTAGTTTTCGGAACATGGCGGTCAAAGTTGTCTCACCTAGATTGCGTCCCGCGCCGCAGCGCGAGGTCCACCATCATCTGGCAAAGCTCCGCGTAACTCAGCCCGGCGGCGGCGGCGGCTTTGGGCAGCAGGCTCGTCTCGGTCATGCCGGGTAATGTGTTCACCTCGAGCACCACGGGCTCACCGCTCGCTCGCACCATCACATCCACGCGCGCGTAATCGCGTCCGCCGATTGAGCTGAACGCCGCATGCGCCGCCTCCTGGACGCGGGCCGTCGTCATCGCGTCAAAATCAGCCGGACAGAAATACTCCGTCGCGCCAGCAGTGTATTTGTTCGCGTAGTCGTAGCTGCCTTGCTTCGGGCGCACCTCCACGACCGGCAACGCGCGGCCCGCGAGGATGCCCACCGTCGTCTCGCGTCCGACGATGCGCTCTTCCATGAGCACTTCGGTGTCGAACTTTAGCGCCTCGGCGAGCTTCGCAGGAAACTCCGCGGCCGAGTCCACGAACTGCAAGCCGACGCTGCTGCCCTGCCGCACGGGTTTGAGCACAACCGGCGTCTGCCAGCCATCGGGCCACTTCGCGTCCGCTGATTTGAAGGTCATGAACTTCGCCGTCGGCACACCGCACGCGACGCACTTCTGCTTGGTAAGCACCTTGTCGAATGCGAGTCGGCTGGCCTCCGGGTCGCAGCCGGTGTAGGGCACACTCATCGCTTCGAGTTCGCGCTGCACCGTGCCGTCCTCGCCGTAGGTGCCGTGTAGCGCGAGAAAAACGACCTCCGTGCCCGCAGGCAAGGCCCACTGGCCCGGCCCGCCAGGATCAAGCTCGTGAACAGTGTGGCCGTTCGAGCGCAATGCCGCCGCAACCGCCGCACCGGAGCGGAGCGAAACTTCGCGCTCGGCAGACGGGCCGCCGAGCATGACGGTGATGATGAGAGGAGTAGACATGATTCAATCCTCGCCGACGATTTCCACTTCGATCTCCAACTGGATGCCGCGCTGCTCACGCGCCGTGGTGCGGATGATTTCGATGAGCGCCAGCACGTCGCGCGCGGTGGCCTTGCCGACGTTGATGATGAAGTTGCCATGGACGCCCGAGACGACCGCGTCACCGACACGCGTGCCCTTGAGTCCAAGTTCGTCCACGAGCTTACCGGCGGGAACGGTCTTCGTGTTCTTGAAGATGCAGCCGGCGCTCGGCTCCTTGGGCTGCGAGGTCCAGCGCTTCTTCTGACACTCGGCGAGCTTCGCCTCGATTTGCTCGCGCGGCGTGGAACAACCCTTCAACACCGCGCCGAGGGCGACGGCGGACTTGAGCAACGGGCAGCTCCGGTAGGTCGTCGGCACGTCACGCGCGGGGCGGTCGTGGGCGACGCCAGTGTAGTCCATGAAGCGGAGCGTCTCGACCGCCTCGAAGGTCCACGCGTTCATCGCGCCCGCGTTCATGTGGAGCGCGCCACCGAGGTTGCCGGGGATGCCTTCGAGAAACTCCAAGCCGCCGAGGCCGTGGCGTTTCGCTGTGAGAGCGATGTCCTTCAGCCTTGTGCCCGCGCCGCAGCGGAGCTGCTCGCCCTCCACTTTAATGTCCGAGAACGCAGGCGCGCCGAGGTGTATAACCACGCCCCGGATACCGCCGTTGCGGATGAGCAGGTTCGAGCCGCGCCCGAGCAGGAAGAACGGCACTTCGTGGTCGCGACAGAAGCGGAGCACGGTGGCCAACTCGGACTCGTCCGCCGGCTCAACATAAATCTCCGCCGGCCCGCCGACGCGCAGCGTGGTGCGCTTGGCAAGTGGTTCATCGCGCCGCAGCACGGTCGCGGGCTTGAGCAGCGCGCGGAGTTCCGCCGCGAGGTCGGCGGTGCGCGTGATGGGCTCTGGGGCGAGCGCAGTCATGGGATTAACGATTGAAGAGGGCTGGCTGAGTCCGCACGGACCTCGGTGGGTTGCGGCTTGATGGCCTTTGCGAAGCGCGCGGGCGGTTGCCACTCAGCCTCGGTGGTATCCTTCGCGGTCACAGGCAGCCCGCACGCTCGCAGGATGCTCTCGGCGATGTCGGCTGCGGCGGTGGGTTGGTGCCACTGGGCAAGCGCGGTCTGCATCTGCGCTCGGGCGGCGGCGTTCGTGAGCAACTCGGAGACGAGCGCGGCGAACTGCGTGGGCGAGGTGGCGCGCTGGTTCAGCAGCCGCGCCGCGCCGGTGTCCGCGAAGGCGCGGGCGTTGTGGAGTTGGTGGTCGTCAGCAGAAGTCGGCAGCGGCACGAGGACGGCCGGCACACGCATCGCGGCGAGTTCCGCAAGCGAGGATGCGCCCGCGCGGCTGACCACGAGCGTCGCGGCACCGAGGGCGAGTTCCATCTCGGTGAGGAAGGGCTGGACGAGGGAGAGGGTTCTGAGTTTTGAGTTCTGAGTTCCGAGTTGTTCGTAGGCCGCACGGGCTCGGTCCAAATCGCTCGCGCCGGTCAGGTGGATGAACTGGAGGTCGGGATGGCGCGCGGTGAGTTCAGCCAGCGCGCCGAGGAGAAGGTCGTTCAGGCCGGTCGCACCTTGGCTGCCGCCGGTGATGACGAGCGTGGGGCGCTTCGCGTCGAGGCCGAGCGCCAGACGACAGCTCGCGACATCGGCGAGCGCGAAGTGCTCGCGCACGGGCGTCCCGGTGACGGCATGACGTTGAATCCAGAGCCGACTCGCTGCTTGTGGAAAGCCGACGAACGCCTCGTCCACGATGTGCGCGAGCCAGCGGTTCGCGCGGCCGGGGATGGTGTTCGATTCGTGCAAAAAGGTTTTGGCGCCGAACTTCTTTCCAGCCAGCACGGGCGGGGCGCTGGTGAAGCCACCCATCGCGAGCACGGCGCGGGGCCGGCGCGCGGCGAAGAGTTGCTTCGCGGCTTGATACGAGGCGAGCGAGGCGCGGGCGAAGGCGAGCGGGTTGCCTTGCAGCGCGACGGCGGGAAGCGTGGCGACTTGGAGTTCGCGCGCGGCACGCACGGCCTGCTGGTCCACTTCCTTGGGCGAGACGAGCAGGAGCACATCGCAGTCGCGGCGCTGCAATTCGCCGGCAACCGCCAACCCCGGGAAGAGATGCCCGCCCGTGCCACCGCAGGCGATGGCAACAAGTGGGTTTTCCGCAGGGCGGTGCATCAGGCGGGACGCGGGAGCGGGGTGAAGGGGTTGTCGTCAAGCGGCGCGGCGACGACGAGCGGTTTGTCAGTAGCGCGACGTGCAACGCTGAGGATGAGGCCCGCTGAGGCGAGGAGCATGACGAGGTTTGAGCCTCCGTAGCTGATGAACGGCAGCGAGAGGCCTTTGTTCGGCAACACCATCGTGGCGACGCCAACGTTGATGAAGACTTGCACGCCGATGAGGAAAACGAGGCCGATGACGAGGAGTTGGCCGAAGAGGTCGCTCGCGCGCCACGCGATGCTGAGGCCGCACCAGCAGAGCAGGCCGTAGGTCGCGAGCAGGCCGAGCGTGGCGATGAGGCCGAATTCCTCCGCGATGATCGAGAAGATGAAGTCTGTGTGGTGCTCAGGTATGAAGCCGGTTTTCTGGCGGCCGCTGCCCAAGCCAACGCCTGTCACGCCGCCCGAGCCGATCGCATACACGGATTGAATCTGCTGGTGCGCGCCTGTGCGCATGTGTTTTTCCGGGTGCAGCCAGGCGTCAATGCGGGTGCTGCGGTTCTCGTTGCGCATCAGCAACGCGCCGATGAAGACGACAGCCCCGATGCCCAGCGGTATGAGATGCCCCAGACGCACCCCGGCGACGAACAGCATGAGCAAGACAACCAGGCCGAGCAGCATCGTCGTGCCGAAATCTTTCCCTGCCAGCACGAGCGCGAGGGGGCAGGCGGCGAGCAGACCGGGAATGAGGATGCCGCGTTTGAACTCCTTCATCCGGTCGCGGTAAAGGCAGGCGTAGTGCGCGAGCATCGCCACGACGACTATCTTCGCCAGTTCGGAGGACTGAAAGCTGAAGCCGCCGAGCTGCTCAAAAAAAATCCAACGCGTGGCCCCGTTGACTTCTTTTTCCATCCGCCAAGTCCAGACGAGCAGCAGGCAGGAAATGATGAGGCCGGGCCAGACGAGCTTGCGCAGCCAGCGGTAATCTATCGCCGCAGCGGCGAAGCAGGCCGCGATGCCAACGGCGGCGAAGATGGCCTGCTTGATGAGGAACGCCTCGCCCTTCTGGGTCATGCTCGCGCTGTAGAGCATCACCAACCCGATCGCGAGTAGAGCCGCAACGGAGAAGATGAAAAACGAGGCGATGCGGCGGATGGTCATGGGAGGAGGGGAATGGGAAAGAGAGTAAAATTACGAACTGCGGCACAGTCTCTCCACTTAATCTTACGCTTTCCGCAGCCGCGTGCGCTACCGACCACCGACGGGACGGATCGTGGCAGCACTCGGTGCCACGCTCCCGTCCCATCGTCGCCAGTCAGCCGGTGCATCGGTGATTGGGGTGGTTGGTTTTTTGGAAGAATCAGCTCAGAGCTGGCCAGGAGCCTTCGGGGCCGGGGCCGGGGCCGGGGCCGCTTCGCCCGAAGACGGCAGCGGCAGGGGCGGTGCCAGCAGGGCATCCCCCTTCGGGGCTGGGACCGCGCCTGCGGACGACTCGTTGCTTTTCTTCACCCCACCCGCAGGAACCTTGAGCTTCTGTCCGACTTTGATCTGGTCGGTCTTGAGGCCATTCGCCTCGCGGAGCTTGGCGACCGTAGTGCCGTGGAGCTTGGCGATGCTACCAAGGTTGTCGCCGGACTTGACGGTGTAGGTCCCGCCGGCGTCGGTCGCGGCTGCCGCGTCGCCCTTGGTCCCGTTGGTTTTCACCGGCTTCGGCGCGGCAGCAGGGATGTTGATCTTCTGGCCAAGTTTGAGCTTGGTGGAATCCACGCCGGGGTTCGCGGCTTCGATGGCCTTCACACCGACGCCATATTTTTTGACCATGGTGGAGAAGGAATCGCCCTTCACGACGACGTGGACCTTCGCCTCACCCGCGGGCGCGGCAGGGGCCGGCTCAGGCACGGGCACGACGGGCACGACGGGCACCGGAGCCAATGGCGGCGGGGTGGGCGTGGGCGGCAACGGGGCAAGCCCCGGTGCTGGGAAGGGCAACGGCGTGCCGCCGATGGGCGGCAAAGTTCCAGGCGCACCGACTCCTCCCGGCACAGGCGCGACCGGCGAACCGAGATCGGCGGGCGTCATGATTGGCAACACAGGCTCGGGTGCCTTCGCCACGGGTTTAGGTTCGGGTTTGCACCCCGGCAAGAGTATGCCGGCAGCGACGACGATGTGAGCGCCGACAAAAGCGGCGACGATGACGGGGAGGTTTGTCTTCCGCTTGGCCTTCTGCTCAAGGAGGGAGCCTTGCGAGTTTAACGGGTTCGGAGTGCTCATGATGTTTAGTGCTTTGTTCGCTGCGTTGTTTGGCTCGCCAGAGCTGTCCGGTCTCCGGCGAAATTTGTCTGATTAAATCTGCAAAATCTTCTCGTTTCGTTTCGCGACTTGATTTCCCGTCTCACCGATTTTCCAACTACCCCCATTCGTGGGGCCGTCGGCGGCGACACCGCCATTACTTGTGCTATTCAGTTGCCCGACTGCCTGTCGAAACACTTCACCCCGGTGGCGGTAATCACGGAACAAATCGAAGCTCGAACAGGCCGGCGAAAGCAAGACGATGTCACCAGGGGTCGCAATCCTGACGGCTTCGTCGACCGCTTCTAGCAATGAATCCACGAGCGTGCAAGGGGTAAAGAGGCTCCACGAGGCACGGAGTTTTTCCCGCGTCTCGCCAAGCAGGAAAGTGCCCTTCACGCGCTGCGCCAAGAGCGGGCCAAGGTCGTGGTAATCCAGGCCCTTGTCGCGCCCTCCAGCGATGAGCAGGACATTCGCTTCGCCGGGCTGCGCGGCAGGCATCGTTTGCAACGCCTTCGCGACCGCGTCGAGGTTCGTGGCCTTCGAGTCGTTGACAAATTTCACGCCGTTGATTTCGGCGATGAGTTCGCAGCGGTGCGCGCCCGGCTTGAAACTCGCGATGGCCGCGACCATTTCCTCCAACGGCAACCGCAGCACGTGGCCGACCGCGAGGACGGCCATGACGTTCTCGGCGTTGTGCGGACCGCGCATCTGTGTCTTCTCCAAATCAATCAGCGGCCCGACCCAGCCCTCGATGCTGCTGATGATGAGCGAGCGGTCGAGGTAGATGTCCGCGCGGCGGTTCTGCGCGCTGAAGGTGATGAGCTTCGAGGGCACCTTCACGCCCTGCGTGCGGAGCATCGCCAACGCCTCCGTCTGCACGATGGCCCAGTCGAAAGGCTGCTGGTTCTCGAAGATGCGGGCCTTCGCGCGCGCATAGTCAGCCATCGTGTGATGACGGTCCAAATGGTCGGGCGTGATATTGAGCAGCACCGCGACGGCGGGGCGGAAGAAGCGAGTCGTCTCTAACTGGAACGAGCTGACTTCGAGCGTGAGGTAGTCGAGTTGCTTCGACTCCTCTGTAACGGAGCAAAGCGGCTTGCCGATGTTCCCGACAGCCAGTGTGCGCTTGTGACAGTGAGTCAGAACGTGCTCGATGAGTTCAACCGTCGTGGTCTTCCCGTTCGTGCCGGTGACAGAGATGTTGAGGCAAACCGCCTGCTGCCAGCCAAGCTCCAGCTCGCCGATGACGGGGATTTCGCGCTGGCGCAATTCCTTCACGAGCAGCGAGTCCATGGGAACGCCCGGGCTGACGACGGCAAAATCAAACTGGCCAGCAGTCGGCAGGCGCAGGTCGAGTTCCACACGCACGCCGAGGTCGCGCAATTCCTCCACCTCGCGCCGCAGATCGGGCGTGTCGGAGTTGGCCATCGCGGTAACACGCGCGCCGCGCGAGACGAGCAGGCGCACCGCCGCCGCCCCACTCAGGCCGAGGCCGATGACCAGCACATTTTTGTCTTGGAGGCGGAACATCTTAACGCAACTTCAACGTCGCCAGCGCGAGCACCGCGCAGACGATGCACAGGATGTAAAACCGGGCGACGACCTGTGACTCATACCAGCCGAGCCTTTGAAAATGGTGATGCAGCGGAGCCATGAGAAAAACACGCCGTTCGTTGCCCACGCCATACTTGCGCCTCGTGTATTTGAACCAGTAGCGCTGAATCATCACCGAGACGATTTCCACCACGAACACGCCACCCGCGATCACCAGCACGAACGGCTGGTGAATCAGCACCGCCATGATGCCCAGCACGCCGCCCAGCGCGAGCGACCCCGTGTCGCCCATGAACACTTGCGCGGGATGACAGTTGAACCAGAGGAAACCCAGGCTCGCCCCGATCATCGCGGCGCAAAACACCGTGAGCTCCCCGGCGCCCGGCACGAACGGCACAAACAAGTAGCGAGCAAGGATCGCGTTTCCCGCGATGTAGGTGAACACGAGGAAGACCGTCGTCACAATGAGCGTGCAGCCAATCGCCAACCCGTCCAGCCCGTCCGTAATGTTGACCGCATTGCTGCTGCCCACGATGGCGCAGACCGTGATGAGGCCGCCCAGCCAGGCCGCGTCCGTCAGCACTGCGTTCTTGAAGAACGGGACTTGGATCTCGCTGATGAGCTTGCTCGTCTCCGGCATCAGCCAGAGCGTCCACGCGATGAAGCCCGCCAGCACAAACTGCACGACCAGCTTCAAACTTTCCGTCGCCCCACCCGTGCTCTTCTGCTCGGTGAGTTTCTTGTAGTCGTCGTAGAAGCCCAGCGCCGCGAGCACGAGCAGTGACACCAGGGTCAGCACGATGAACGCGTTCCACTGCGCCCACATGAGCGCGGTCAAGTCCACGACCAGCACAATCAAAATGCCGCCCATGCCCGGCACGCCCTTCTTGGTGAAGACTTGGTTGTCCATCGTGCCGGCCTGCTGCGCTCTGTCCAGATACTCCTGGCCGAACTTGAGTCCCTTGAGCCATGCAATGACCAACGGCCCCAGCCACAGGCTCAAAATCAAGGCCGAGATGGCAGCACCCGCAGTCCGCACCGTGATGTAGCGGAACACTCGCAGCGCCGACAGCGGGTCGGCCCACGCGGTTCCAGCAGCTTGCTCTTGGAGCCATTGACTGAGGTAGAAAATCATCGGTCATTCGGGGACAGAGTGAGGATTAGAAGCAGGATCTGGATTAGGAGCAGGACGGCCAACTCGGCTCCTGCTCGTAATCTTGACCCTAATCTTGCTCTCGGTCTCCATCTTCAATCGTGTCTGTGTTGCAAGGTGAACAGCCCGTCGCGGTGGCGCAGCTTTTCCCATCGGCACAGCCGGCCAAGAAAGCCCGGCACGCGCACGTTGGCCTTCAATTCCTGCGCCAGCTTCTTCGCCGTGCGCTGCTGTTGTCGGTCTGATTTGGCACTCATGGCAGTTCAGTTCACTTGGGCGGCAAGGGGATTCAACCTACCGCCCGCGCCGGTTCCGTTACGAATCACCTCGCCCACGCGCTCCAGCCGCGCGGACCGCGAAGCCTTCAGCAAAACCACATCGCCGGGCATCAACTCGCGGCGCACGGTCTCGCCCGCGCCCAAGACCTCGGCGATTTCCGTGACCGCGCTCAAGCCGGCGGCCCGCGCCGCGCCGGCCAGATGGCCCGCCATCTTGCCCACGGCGAAGAGCCGGTTCACGCCCAACTCCGCCGCCCGCCGCCCGACCTCGACATGCGCCGCGATGCTGTGCGCGCCCAGCTCCGCCATGTCGCCGAGCACCGCCACGCGGCGGCCCGCGCATGGCAGGTCGTGCAGTGTTTGTAGCGCGGCGATCATGGAGTCCGCGTTGGCGTTGTAGGCGTCGTCGAGCACGCGCACGCCGTTTGCCTCCCAAAGTTGCAGGCGCATCTTTGGCGGGGTGCATCCCGCCAAAGCGCGCCTGACTTGATCGCTGGTCAAACCAACCTCGGTTCCCACAGCCCCAGCGAGCAGAGCGTTTAAAACTTGATGCCGTCCCAGCAGCCCGATGCGATACGCGCCGGAACTGGCTGCGAGGGGGCTGGAGACTTGGAAGGTCTGCCCGCGCTCATCGTAGCGCACGTCGGTCGCGCGCCAGTCGTTGCGCGGTCCAAATCCCACGCGCACCACACGCGCCTGCGTGCGCCGCGCAACCGCTTCCGTCTCGGGGCAATCACCGTTCACAAAGAGAATCCCGTTCGCCGGCAACAGCTCAGCCAACCAGCCTTCCTCCTGCGCGACGCCACTCACGTCGCCGAAGAATTCCAGATGCTCGCGCCCGATGCTGGTGATGACGGCGAAGCGCGGCTGAATGAGTTTCACCAACGGCGCGAGTTCGCCGGGATGGTTGGTGCCGACTTCCAACACCGCGCTGGTGTGCCTCTGCTCCAATCGCAGCAAGGTGTGCGGCACTCCAATGTCGTTGTTGAAACTGGCCTCGCTCCACAGGGCCGGGCCGCGCTCACGCAGCACGGCTGCGATGAGGTCTTTCGTCGTCGTCTTCCCATTCGAGCCGCCGACGGCGATGACGGGGATGTCGAAGTCCTGCCTGTAGCGCCCAGCGAGTTTGGCGTATGCGGCGCGCGTGTTCGCGACGGTAATGACGACGGGTGCGGACGGCGACTGCAAGTCGCCGGCACGGGCCTTCTCGACAACCACAGCCGCAACTCCCTTCGCTGCGACTTCCGCGATGAACTTGTGTCCGTCATACTTCTCGCCTGCGAGGGCGATGAAGAGGTCGCCGGGCTGGACTTCACGCGAGACCGTGAAGACGCGGAAGACAAGTGCCTCCCCTGCCCCGCAGTGGATTTCTCAACCGGTCGCGTCGGCGATGAACTTGAGCGGGAGCGGATCCATTAAGCGGCTTTCGCCAGTTGTGGTTCCCCCCACCCGAGTTCCTCCAACGCTTCCCGCGCATGCACC
>SIBB01000023.1 GCA_009695395.1 Pedosphaera sp.
AAAGCCCTCCTCGCCGAGCACGGCTTGAAACCCATCAGCGGCCACTTCCCCTACGACCGCTGGAAGTCCGAGCCGGAGAAGGTGCTCGCCGAGGCCCAAGCCATCGGCCTGCAATACGCGGGCTGCGCGTGGATTACGCACCAGGCCCCGTTCAGCGAAGTCGCGGCGCGCGACGCCATCGCCGTGTTCAACAAGGCCGGCGATCTCGGCGCGAAGCTGGGCATCAAGTTCTTCTACCACGCCCACGGCTTCGAATTTTACAAGCACGGCGACGGCACGCTCATGGACTTGCTCATGAAGGAAACCGACCCGAAGCACGTGAGCTTCGAGATGGACGTGCTCTGGGTCGTCTTCCCCGGCCAGGACCCGGTGCAATGGCTCAAGAAGTATCCCGGCCGCTGGGAGCTGATGCACCTCAAGGATCTGAAGAAGGGCGTGCAGACGGGTGACCTCTCCGGCAAGACCGACGTAAGCAACGACGTGCCGCTGGGCACCGGTCAGATGAACTGGCCCGCCATCCTCAAGGCCGCGAAGGAGAGCGGCGTGAAATACTACTTCATCGAGGACGAGTCCCCGACCGTCGTGGAGCAGATCCCGCAGACACTCAAGTTTCTTGGGCAGGTGAAGTTCTGACCCTCCCGTGCCGCCGCCGAGGCAAGGCGAAGGGACCGAACGTTGGCTTGGATTCCTCCACCGTTCGCGCTATGAGTCGGCGATGACCGAGACGGAGCAACAAATCTTCGCCGCCTTGCGCGACCTCGACACCGCCGTGGCCCGCTGCCGCACCGAGAACCCGCCGCCGCCACTGCTGCCAGTCTTCGAGCGACTGGACGCGCTCGCCGCGCAACTCCCCCCCGGCGGCAACCACGACCTCCGCCACTACCTCCAGCGCAAGAGCTACGAAAAAGCCCGCCTCTGGCTCGAAGGTGTGGACCCGGAGAAGGGGACGTGCGGGCGATGACCCCGCTCCCGCCGGCACCGGCTTGTAAATCCGAACCCAACACTCCCCCATGTCCGCACCGCAGATTCTGACCACCGTCGTCGGCAGCTACCCCGTTCCCGCGTGGCTCGCCGCGTTTCCCACTGCCGCCGCGTTGCGCGACGCCATCCTCGTCGTCCTCAAGACGCAGGAACTCGCCGGCCTCGATGTCATCGCGGACGGCGAACTGTCGCGCTTCGACGTGAACCACCCCGAGACCAACGGGATGATTGACTACTTCATCCGCCCGATGAGCGGCATCCACCCGACGCTCTCGCGCGAGGAGTTGGCGAAGTTCCGCGCGGCGCAAGGGATGAAGTTCCGCACGCAGCCGGCGGGCGTCGTGCGCGGGGAGATTGGTGAAGGCAGCTTGAACCTCCCCGCCGCGTGGCAGTCCGTGAAGGGCCTCACGCCGCGCCCGCTGAAGTTCACCCTCACCTCGCCCTACATGCTCGCGAAGACGCTCGTGAACGAGTTTTACCCGGACACCCGCGCGCTCACGATGGCGCTGGCCGAGGCGCTCCGCCGACAGGTCGCGGACATTGACGCCGCCGTGGTGCAGGTGGACGAGGCGAATCTCCCCGGCCATCCCGAGGACGCCGACTGGGCGCACGAGCCAATCAACCACGTCCTGAAAGGCGTGCGCGGCCAGAAGGGCCTGCACCTCTGCTTTGGCAACTACGGCGGCCAGAGCATCCAGCGCGGCTACTGGCGCAATCTCCTGCCCTTCCTCAACCGCCTCGACGTGGACCACCTGGTCCTCGAATTCGCTCGGCGCGGCTACGACGAACTCGACGCCTTCCGCGACCTCCGCCCTGGCATCGCGCTTGGCCTCGGCGTCGTGGACATCAAGGACAACGAAGTCGAGACGCCCGAGCTCATCGCCACGCGCATTGCGCACGCCGTGAAAACGCTCGGAGCCGAGCGCATCAAGTGGGTCCACCCCGACTGCGGTTTCTGGATGCTCTCGCGCAGCGTCGCCGACCGGAAGATGGCGGCGTTGGTGGCGGGGCGGGACAAGTTCCTCGGGCAATGAAGTTCTACGAATACAAAGGCTGCGATACCTGCCGCCGCGCAAAGAAGTTCCTCGCCGCGCGCGGCCTCGCTTTCGACGCCCTCCCCATCCGCGAGCAGCCGCCCACGAAGCCTGAGCTGAAGCGGATGCTGGCGATCTACGGCGGCGAGCTCCGCCGCCTCTTCAACACCTCCGGCGGCGACTACAAGGCGATGACACTCTCCGAGCGCCTGCCCAAGCTCACTGTTGCTGAAGCCATCGACCTGCTCGCAGCGAACGGGAATTTGGTGAAACGCCCCTTCCTGCTCACGGACACAAGCGGTCTCGTCGGATTCAAGCAGCCGGAGTGGGAGAAGCTGCTCGGCGCATGACTCGCGTAGCCGCCGCTGCTGCCGAGGAATGTCAGCGCGAAGCGCGGGAACAAATCTTCCTTCGGCTATTCCTTCACCGCGTCGGCAGCGCGGTGCAGTGCGGGGTCGACTCAGCGCCCTACTTCGTCGCAGCTGGTTTCGGCGCAGGCGGCGCAGGCGGCGCGGCCAACTCGCGGATGTAGAGGTTGCGGAAGCAAAGGACGCTGCCGTGGGCCTGCAACTCGATCTGGCCGGAAGGGAAGAGCGGCTGCGTGCGGTCCCAGAAGTTTTCCATCGTGACGTTGTTGACCACGAGTTCGCCATTCAGGAAGACGTGGACCTTGTCGCCGACGGAGAGGATGCGGAAGCGGTTCCATAGACCGGGCGCGTGGTCCGCCCACTTGCTGGGCTCGCTGGGGTTCTTCTGGTTATTGTAAAGTCCGCCGGAGCCGACGCGCTTCGGGTTGCCCGGAGTGTCTCGCTCCCAAATCTGAATCTGCGGCGTGCCGCGCACGTAGATGCCGCTGTCGCCCTTGGGCTCGATCTTCCAGTCGCAGTGAATCTCCACGTCGCCGTAGTCACGCACGGTGGCGATGCTGTGGCCCTTGCCGTCGAACACGAGCATCCCCTCAGCGGTGCCCCAATGCCCGGCCATGTGGTCGTCGGCCTTGGACTGTGCGGCGGCGAGCGCCTCCTTCGGCATCGCCGCCCGCTTCTTAGGATCGGCCACGAGCCCTTTCCAGCCTTCGAGATTCTCGCCGTTGAAGAGGCGCTTGAAGCCCTTCGGCGGGATGTTGTGCGTCTCGGCGACGGGCAGTTCCTTGACGCGCAAGTTGCGGAACTCGACGTAGTCGTTGTGGCCGAGGAACCCGAGGTGGCCGCGCTCGCGGAGCAGGCCGGGGTGTTTCTTGAGCGTCTCGCGGTCGGTCACGTCGTTGAGGTTGGCGTCCACGATGACCTTGCCGTTGAGGGTCACGCGGATGTGACGGCCCCGGCAGTAAATCTCCTCTTCATTCCATTCGCCGACGGGGCGGAGCGCGCCGCGCTTGGCGGCGGCGATGAGATAGACGGAGCCGTTGAACTGCGCGTCCTTGAGCTTGGCGTATTTCTCGGCGGTGTCGTCGAGGACCTGCACCTCCATGCCGGTGTAGGCGAGGCTGCCGGCGGCGAAGGGCGAGCGGATGGCGATGCCGTTGTTGGAGCCGGGCTCCAGCTTGAACTCAAAGCGGTAGATGAAGTCGCTGTATTGGCGTTCGGTGAGCAGGTTGCCGCCGCCGCCCTTGGCGCAAAAGAGAACGCCATCTTTCACCCCGTAGCCCGCGCCCGTGCCGCCGAGAAGTTTCCAGCCGTTGAGGGTCTTGCCGTCGAAGATCGGGAGGAAGCCGGCCTCGCGGCTGGCCGTGACGCAGCCCGCGAAGACCACAGCGCTGAGTGCGATCGAACCGAGACCAAGAATGAATCTGCGATGCGGTATCATAGGGTTGAGAAGTGTTGTCGAACTGAGTGGCCGCAGGCTGTTGGAAAGCAAATAGGGTGTCAAGCGCCCGACCCCGCTCGCGCAAATAGCCAACCCGTCATTCCCTTTCAGTCGGGCAGTTTGGCTTCCAGCAGCTTGGGCCTGCGCTCGTGGAGCGGGAGCCAGACGCGGAACTGCGTGCCCTCATCTACGCGGCTCTCCAGTTCGATGCGCCCGCCGTGTTCACGCACGATGCGTTGCACGATCATCAGGCCCAAGCCGCTGCCCTTCTCCTTCGTCGTGTAGAACGGCTCGAAGATGCGGTTGATCTGTTCCTGCGGGATGCCGCCGCCGGTGTCATTCACGCTGAACCACACCCCGCCGGCACCTTCGCCGGTGGTGATTGTGAGCGTGCCACCCTTGGTCATGGCCTGCATCGCGTTCTTGATGAGGTTGACGAGCACCTGCTGGATTTGCGAAGCGTCCATCGGTGCGGGCGGGAGGCTGGTGGCCAGCTTCGGCTCGACGTGGAGATGCCGGTTCTTCAGCTCAGGGCCAAGCAGGTCGAGCGACGCGCGGATGGCTTCGTTCAGCGACGCGGGCTGGAGCTTGGGCGGCGAGGGGCGGATGGCCTGGAGGAATTGAGAGACGATGTAGTCGAGCCGGGTGATCTCGCCTTTCGCAACGTCGAGGTAGGATTGCAGCTTTTCGACTGTGCTCGCCGTGTCGGTGTCGGAGCGGCGTGACTGGCGGTAGCGGGTGAGGCGCGCGGGCTTGGGGCTGGCGTCGGGCGTGCGGAGCTTTTTCAACTCGCGCTCCATGAGCTGGAGGTGGATGTGCAGGGCGTTGAGCGGGTTGCCGATCTCGTGCGCAACGCTCGCGGCCAGCAGTGTGAGCGCCTGCATCCGCTCGCTCTCGATGGCCGCGAAGGTCTGCTGTCGCGCCTCGGTGGCGTCGTGCAGAATCAGCGCGAGGCCAGACGCACCGGTGGCCTCGCCGTCCAGCGGCGCGGTATAGAGGCGGAGGAAGCGCGGGCGCGGCCACTCGACTTCGAGTTCGAGGCGGCGGACTTGCGACCCGCCAGACTTGTCCCACCGCGCGAGTTTTTTCCAGTCGAGACCGGGCAGGAAGCGAGTGATGGGCTGGCCTTCGTCGGCGTCGTGCTTGAGGCCCAGAAGACTGGTCACGGACTGGTTGAAGTAGATGACGCGGCCCTTCTCGTCCACGACCAGCACGCCGTCCTCGATCACGTCGAAGAGCGTCTCCAGAAAACTCCGCTCACGCGCGAGTCGCTGGATGACAGTCTGCAGACCCTCCGCGTCGAGCCGTCCGATGCGGCCGAGGACTTTGTCGAGGAAGCTGGATTTGGGGGTGGGCACGTGACAGGTGACAGGTGACTTGGGGGCGGCAGGCGCTTGTCACCTGCCACTTGTCACCTCGCCTTCAAAACCATTTCCGTCGCTTCACATACCACCATGTTGCCAGCGTGGTGACAACGGTGACGCCGAAGGCGAACGAGTAGCCGTGCAGCCACTTGATCTCCGGCATCGCCTGGAAGTTCATGCCATACCACGTGCCGATCATCATTGCCGGCGTGGTCACGATGGTGATGAGCGTCAGCGCTTTGACGGTCTCGCCGGTCTTGTTCGACGACATGCTCAGGTGGATGTGCAGGATGCCGGTGAGCGAGTCGGTGTAGGTGTGCGCGAGGTTGGCGATGTGGAAGAGGCGGTCGTAAATGTCCCGGTAGTAGGGCACGAGATGCGCGCGGATGAGCTTGAACTCGCCGTCCGCGAAGCGCTTCAGCACCTCCTGCTGTGGGCCGATGATCTGGCGCAGGTGGAGCACCTCACGCTTGATGCCGATGATCTTGTTCAACGTCCGCTGGTTCGGGTGCGCCACGACGTCGTTCTCCAGTTCGGCGATTTCCAGCGAGAGCTCCTCCAGCGCGGGCTTGTAGTTGTCCACGATGGCGTCGAGTAACGTGTGCGCCACGCGGTCGGGCGCGCGGGCGATGTGCATCGTGCTCTTCGTGGCGCGCTCGGCGGTGGCGGAGATGCTGCGCAACGCCACGTCGTGGTAGGTGACGAGAAAATTCTTCCCGAGGAAAAAGTTCAGCTCGCTGGTGTCGAAGACGCCGTCCTTGCGGCTGTAATCCACGGCGTGGATCACCATGAAGAGATAGGGCGCGAACCGGTCATCTTCCTTTGGCGAGTATTCCTCGATCTTCGGATTTGGACTGACGGCGATGCAGTCCTCGACCGACAGCGGGTGGAAGTGAAAAATGCCTTCGAGGATCGTCTTGGCCTCCTCGGGAGTGGAAGCCTCCAAGTCCACCCAAAGAAAGAGATTCGTGTCCGCCAGCAGCGTGGGCATGAGGAACACGTCAACATCCTGCGTGTGCAGGCGACCCTGGGTGGTGAAGGCAAAGGAACGAATCATGTGCCGGACGGTCCAAAGCTAAGGCCGCGCGCGAGGCGAGGCAAGGCCACTGTGGCAGGCTTGGGCTTTGCGGCGCAGCAGCGGCTTGACGCTCCCGAGTCCGTCCACTAAACCACACCCGCATTTCGCACCTCACATGAAACCGAACACCTCCTCCTCCGCCACTCGTCGCGAGTTCGTCAAGTCCTCCGCCTTCGCCGGCGGCGCGCTCACGGCCGCTGTCCACTTCCCCCATGTCGCCAATGCAGCAGCAGCGGGCGACAAAATTAAGATTGGCTGGGTCGGCTGCGGCGGACGCGGCACCGGCGCGGCGAACCAGGCGCTCAACGCCGACTCGAACCTCGTCATGTGGTCCATGGGCGACATCTTCCAGGACAAGATTGATTCCGGCCTCGAGTCGCTGAAGAAGGAACAGGCTAAGAATCCCGAGAAGGTCAGCGTCGCGGCGGAGCGGCAATTCACCGGCCTCGATGCCTTTCAAAAAGTCCTCAACAGCGGCGTGGATGTCGTGCTGCTCACCACTTCGCCCGGCTTCCGCCCGCAGCACATCAAGGCGGCCATCGAGGCCGGCAAACACGTCTTCGCCGAGAAGCCGATGGCGGTGGACGGCCCCGGCGTGCGCTCGGTGATGGAGAGCATCAAGCTGGCGAAGCAGAAGAACCTCGCGCTCGTGGATGGCTTTGTCTGGCGCTGGACCACGGCGAATCGCGACGCCTTCGCGAAGATTCACGACGGCGCGGTGGGCGACATCCAAGCCATCTACTCCAGCTACTACACGGGCGCGGTGGACCGCTATCCGAAGTGGAATCGCACGAACACCAAGACCGACCTCGAGTGGCAGATTCGCCGCTGGTATTACTTCACTTGGCTCTCCGGCGACCACGTCGTCGAGCAGGCCGTCCACTCGGTTGACAAGCTGATGTGGGCGATGAAGGACGAGCCGCCCGAGAGCGTGATTTGCACCGGCGGACGCCAGGTGCGCTCCGGCGAGGCCGGCGGCGAATACGGCAACATCTACGACCATTTCTCTGCCGAATACAAATGGGCCAGCGGCGTGAAGGGCTACCACTTCACCCGCCAGTTCGACCGTTGCCACGGCGAGGTCACGGAACGGGTCTATGGCACCAAGGGCGTCTATGAAGGCGAGAGCGGCAGCAAGCGCCACGTCATCACCGGCGAGAACCGCTGGCGCTGGGCCGGCGACAAGACTCAGAACGGCTACCAGACCGAGCACGACGAGATGTATGCGAGCATCCGCGCGGGCAAACCGCTCAACACCGGCGACCGCTTCATCAAGACCACGCTCTGCGCGATCATGGCGCGCATGGCTGCTTACACGGGCAAGGAAATCACCTGGGAGATGGCGCTCAACTCGAAGGAGGACACCTTCCCGAAGGACATCCACTGGGACATGAAGCTCCCCGTCGCGCCCGTCGCGCGGCCTGGCAGCACGCCGTTTATTTGAGCGAGCGAGCCTCAGGCCCCGCAACGCTTGAGCAGGTTCTCTGTGATGCGCTGCACGCGGGCATCGGGGCCGTGCGGGCGGGTCCAGTGTGACCACGGGAGAATATGGCCGGGCGGCGAACTGAGGGCCTGCGGCCACCAGATGGTTGCTGCATTGAAGACGATGTTCTTCTTTGGGCCGGGGAAAATGGTCGCGGTCCAATGCGCGGGCGTGGTGCCGCCGCGCCAGACGGTGCCTTCGCCCACAACTTCGAGGCCGGGGATGTTCGCGGGCGCACCGTGGTGCTCCCAGCCGACGAGGCCGCGCACGGAGTCGCCCTTCTTCATGCCGGTGCCTTCGTAAATCCAGTGCTCTGGCTTGGTGCAAACCCAGTCACCGCCGCCGTTGAAGGGCACGATGCTGCGCGCGCCGATGATGTCCGCCTCGTTGCGCGAGTCGCGCTTCCAATCCTTCGTGAACACGCTGATGGATTCCTCGATTTCCTTGTCCGTGAGGCCAGCGTAAATGCCGGTGCGTTTGAGGACGCGTTTGTTCTGACCGCTCGAGGACGGTTTGAACGGCGTGACACCGAAGACGGAGTTGCCGCAAAGCCAAAGTGCGTTCGTGCCGGAGGCGATGGCGCTCTTCACGGCGTCGTATTGGCGCGGGTCCCAATACTCGTCATGGCCGACGCTCAGGAAGGTTTTGCAGCGCGTGATATTGCCGACTTCGAGGCAGTCGGCGTTGGCGCAGTAGGTCACGTCGTAGCCGTGCTGCTCCAGCCAGTAGGCCAGCGGGAATTCCCAGAGCAGATACTCGCCGGAGCCGATGGACAGCGGGTGCTCGTAAATCTGCGCATACTTCCCGTAAGGCCGGTCGAAGCTCACCTCGGTGCCGACGGCGTGCGCGCCGCGCGGGTCAGTGTAGAGCGAGTAGTTGTCAGGCCATTTGTTGTAGGCCTGCCAGGTGTTGTCGCTGCACTGGAAGAGCAGGTCCGCCGGGCGGTCGTCGCGGACGATGAAGATGACGTAGCTCTGCCAGTAAGGCTCGGTGGCCTTGTCCGGCACGGTGGTCAGGCGCGCAAGGTAAACGCCGCTGACCCAGTCGACAGGAATCTTGATCGAGAGCGCTGGTGGCCACTTGCACTCACGCAGACGGTTCTCACCGATGGGCGGGTCGGGCTGCTTCGTGCCTGGAATCGGGCCTTCCGTCATCATCAGCCGCGCGCCGCGCCCGGCGTAGTAACCGGTGCGGAAGACCTCGAAGATGAATTTCGAGTCGGGGTTCACGCTGATCATGAAGTCGAGCGTCTCGCCGGCTTTCACGCTCTGGCGCGAACAGTAGCCCTCGATGGCGGGCGCGCGGGTGCCGCCGGTCTTGTCGAGTCGCACGCGCGTGAGTTGCCAGTCGAGGGATCCAGGTTTGGCGTTTTCCTCGGCAATGAGGGAACTGCGGCGCGGGGGTTGGCCCTTGGTTTTTTGCTGCGCGTGGCTGGCGCTGGCAAACAGCGTGGCGGCAGTAGCGGCGGAGGCTTGGAGGAATTCACGACGACCAAGGCGGGAAGAGCGCGTTTTCATGTATGGAATGAGCGGAGGGATGATTCGCACGCGCGGCATGAAACTCAACTGCGGAAGAAGGAGGCGACCGACAACAGGGCAGTGTGTTTCGCTCTTCTTCTGTAGGCCAGTTTCGCTCAAGCCGACGGGCTTAGATGGAGTTTCCTCACCTCCCGGCAAGGATTGGGGTGATCGCGGTGGTAACGAAGAGTTCGATGAGGGTGAACGCGGTGTGTGAGGCGGAACGTTTCAAGAAACTGGTGCTGACCGTTACTGACTTCCGCCCCGGCGCAGCGGATCCCAATACATGGAATTTTGCAAAAGGTTCGCTGCCTGAGGATTGATTTTATCATCGGTTCGGGCTTCGGCGTGCGAATCGGAGAAAACCACCATGCCCCGACCGCCGTTGAGCCCGTTCCTGGGCCCGCTGCCATGCCGGGTGGCGATTCCTGCGTATGCGGGATTGGACCCATCCATGATCGCACTCGGCCAATACGCACTCATGCTCCAATAGCCTTCCGAATCGCCGACTACGAGGGTGTCACTGGGGTTAATAACCGAAGTGCGTCGCGCCCGATAGCCGGAGCTGAAGCCGATGCCCCCCACCGTGACCGTGCTAGCTGCCTGGACGCTCGGTGGTGGATAGAACAAAAAGAAAACATTGGCCGCGTAGCCAACCCGGCTGCCCGGGTTGGCCGGCGTGGCCTTGAAGTCCCATTGAAATCCTGGCGTGTATTGATTGCGAACACCGTTGAGCACGGGACAATGAAACATATTGGAGTTCCCTGCGGAATACTGGCCGAGGTAATTCCCCCCACCAATCGTCCTCGAGTGGCAGCGTGGCATCCTGTCTTCGGCAGGCCGGGAAGGTGTCGCTGTAATCGTCGGTGTAGAGTTGTAGGAAAAGGCCGACCTGGTTCAGGTTGTTTAGGCAGCGTATCGCATGCGCTTTACTCTTGGCCTTGGACAACGCGGGCAGGAGCATCCCGGCGAGAATCGCGATGATCGCGATGACGACGAGCAGTTCGATCAGGGTGAACCCGGCACCGGTGCGTCGGGTGGAGGGCGGGCAAGATGTGTTCATGTCTGGTTTCGGCTGGCCACGATTACTGGCAGATCGCACGGCGCTGTCAAGGGGGAGCAGGAATCAGCAATCAGCGGTCAGCGGGGGGAGCGCGGGGGCGTATATCCGGAACACCTCGGTGACCAACGGAGCGGCGGCGGCCGCGCTCCGGGCTACGCGCTGAAGCAGGCGCGGGCGGCGGCGAAGTCGCGGTGGATTTGGGACTGGAGGGCGGCGAGGTCGGGGAACTTCTGCTCGTCGCGGAGTTTGGTGGCGAAGGTGAGTTCGAGTTCCTCACCGTAGATTTCCTCCGCGAAATCGAGGAGGTGGACTTCGCACTGCAAGCGCGGCGTGGGGCTGGCAAGCGTGGGACGAAGGCCGAGGTTCAACGCGCCACGATGCTCCCGTCCAGCCACGCGGGCGTGGACGGCATAGACACCGTTGGGCGGGAGGATGAGCCCGGCCACGTCGAGGTTCGCAGTGGGGAAGCCGAGCTTGCGCCCAAGCTGGTCCCCGCGAATCACGCTGCCGGCGATGGAATACTCGCGGCCGAGCATCTGGCTGGCGGAGTCGAGATCGCCGGTGCGGACGGCTTCGCGGATGCGCGTGCTGCTGACGGGTTCGCCATCGAGCGACACGGCGGCGAGGCCGTGGACGATGAATTTGAGTTCCGCGCCGAGCTGTTTGAGGAGCGCGACGTTTCCGCTGCGCTTGTGGCCGAAGGTGAATTCACTGCCGACGCAGACGCTGTGCAGGTGGCCGAAATCGAGGGCGAGGCTGCGGATGAACTGCTCACCGGTCTGCTCACTGAACGCGCGGTCGAAGCGGATGAGCAACGTGTTCGCAATGCCGAGCGACTCGATGGCGCGGAGTTTTTGCGGCAGCGAGTGGAGCATCGGCGGCACGCGGTCGGGCGCGACGACAGCGTTCGGGTGTCGGTCGAAGGTGATGACGACGGGCACACCCTCGTGCTGGCGGGCGTCCCCGAGCGTCTGCCGGATGACCTGCTGGTGGCCGAGATGCACGCCGTCGAAGACACCGATAGCCACGCAGACTTTGCGCGGGCGGGCGCGGAGTTCGGTGGCGGCAGTGAGGATGGGCATGGGAGGGAGGGTGGAGAGTTGGAGTTGAAGGGTTGAAGAGGCTTTCGTATCGGGTGCGCACCTGCATTTTCACTCTTCCACTCTTAAACTTTTTAAGTTTTCGACCTTTCCACTCTTCAACTATCCCGCTCACCTCGCCAGCTGGAGGAAGGGAATCACACGCTTCTCCAACTCGCCAATCGGGAGCGCGAGGATGGCGTCGAGCGTAAGCGCGTCGGCCACGTCCCACTTGCCGGACGTGACACGCCGGAGCGTGGCCAAATGCGCACCGCAGCCGAGCTTGATGCCGAGGTCGTGGGCGAGCGAGCGGACGTAGGTGCCCTTGGTGCAAGCGACGCGGAACTTCGCCAGCGGCTCGGCGTAGGTGGTGAAGCGGTAGTTGAAAATGTGGACGAGACGTGGCTCGCGGACAACTTCGATACCCTTGCGCGCGAGTTTGTAGAGCGGGATACCGCCCTGCTTCTTCGCGGAAACCATCGGCGGGATTTGCTGGAGGTCGCCGACAAAAGTCGCGGCGGCTTCGTTCAACTGGTCGAGCGTGAGCGGCGGGACGGGCAGGGTGGCGGTGACTTTACCATCCACGTCGTAGCTGTCCGTGGCCTCGCCGAATTTAATGTCCCCCTCATAGACCTTGTCGTCGGACATGAGCTTCTCGGAGAGCTTCGTGCCGCGGCCCAGCACGATGATGAGGAGGCCGGTGGCGTTGGGGTCGAGCGTGCCGCAGTGGCCGACCTTTTTGAGGTTGAACCGGCGGCGGATGTCATCCACCACGTCGTGCGAGGTGCAGCCGACGGGCTTGTCCACGAGCAGGGCACCGTCAAGGGAATCGAATTGGAGCATGGCAAATCTCTGACGAAACGAACGCCGCTTACTTCGCGGCGTCCAAGGCTTTCTTGATGGCGGCGATAACTTTGCGCTGAACGGAGAGGGGCTTGCCGGGGATGCGCGCGCCCGCCGCTGCCGGGTGGCCGCCGCCGCCGAACTTGCCGGCGATGGTATTGACGTTCACGCGCTCACTCTTGGAGCGCAGGCTGATGCGCGTGAGTTCCGGCTCCACTTCCTCAAAGACGCACGCGACGACGACCGGCTCAATGTCACGGATGTGGTCAATGAGACCTTCGCTGTCGTTCGTGTCCGCGCCGGTGCGGGTGTAGTCGCGTTTACGCAGCCAGAACCACGCGACCTGATCGTCCTTCGTGGTGCGGAAGCTGTTGAAGACGTGGCGCAGGAGCTTGGCGCGCGACATCGGGTAGCTCTGGTAAACCTCGTTGCAGACACGCGCGAGGTTCGCGCCGTTGCGCACGAGGTCGGCGGCGACGTGGTAGGTGCCGGGCGTGGTGTTCGGGTAGCTGAAGCTGCCGGTGTCGGTGGAGACAGCGGTGAAGAGGCAGTCGGCAATCGCCGGCGTGACGGGCCAGCCGGCGTGCTTGAGGAGTTCGTAAACCAGCTCGCCAGTGGCGGGCACGCGGGCAGAAACCCAGTTGAGCTTCGCGTAGCGGGTGTTGCTCTCGTGGTGGTCGATGTTGATGAAGTCCCGATGCTTCGCGATGGCTTTCCCGACGGTGCCGAGGCGCTCGAAGCTGGCGCAGTCGGTGGCGATGACGAGGTCGAACTTCTCGCCGGACTCGGGCTTCTTGACGAAGCCGGCAGGAACCATGAAGCGGAGTTTCGCCGGGACGGCGTCCTGATTCCAAACGGTGACTTGCTTGCCCTGATTTTGGAGAGCGAGGGCGAGGCCGACTTGGGAGCCGATGCAATCACCATCCGGGCGGACGTGGCCGACGACGCAGATGGTCTTCGCGCGCCGGATGGTGGTGAGGATTTCGTCGAGGATGTGGGTGTGGCTGGTCACTTCGGTGGCTCCGTTTTCTCCAGCTCTTCGAGGATGGAGAGGATGCGGTTGCCGCGCTCGACGCTTTCGTCGAGGTGAAACTGAATCTTCGGGGTGTAGCGCAGGACAATGGAGCGCCCCATCTCAAATTGGATTTGGCCGCGGTTGCCGTTGAGCTGGTTCATCGCGCGCTGCTTGGCGGCGGCCTTGCCGACGACGCCGATATAGACCGCCGCCTCCTTCAGGTCGGGCGTGACGGTCACGTCGGCGACGGTGATGAGGCCATTGTCTCCGCCCGGCGGGAAATCGCGACGGATGATTTCGCCGAGTGTGCGCTTGAGCATCTCTCGGACGCGTTCGAGGCGGACTGTCATGGGAAACTAACTTTTAGCCACAGATGCACACAGATAAACACAGATGGAAAACGAGGCTCGTGGCCGACACAGTTGGCATCCGTGCTCATCTGTGTTCCATCTGTGGCTGAAATCACAGCGCCTGCTTGAGCTTCTCGACGGCGTAGCACTCGATGGCGTCGCCGAGTTGGAACTCGTTGAATCCGTCAATGCGGATGCCGCATTCGAGACCGGAGCGGACTTCGTTGACCTCGTCCTGGAAGCGGCGCAGCGAGAGGGTGACGCCTTCGTAAAGGAGGTTTTTCTTCCGCATGACGCGGACCTTGCCCTTGACGATGCGGCCGAGCGTGACGGAGCAGCCGGCGACGGCGCCGCCCTTGGACAGCTCGAAGATTTGCCGGACCTCGGCGCTGCCGACGACGACATCCTTGAGGGTAGGCGGGAGCAGGCCAGCCATGGCTTCCTTCACCTCGTCGATCAGCTCGTAGATGATGGCGTAGAGCTTGATCTGGACGGCGAACTGTTTGGCTTTCTCGTTGGTGCCGGAGTCAATGCGGGTGTGGAAACCGAGGATGACGCACTTGGAAGCGCCGGCGAGGTCCACATCCGACTCGGTGACGGTGCCGACGGCGTAGTGGACGATATCGAGAGCGACCTTGTTGGTCTCGATCTTCCTGAGCGCCTCGACGATGGCTTCGACGGAACCTTGTGTGTCCGCCTTGACGACGACCTTGAGGGTGAGCTGCTGGTTCTCCGCAATCTTGGCGAAGAGGTTTTCCAGCGTGACGCGCGGCCGGCGGTCCTCGGCATCGGTGGCCTTCTCTGCCAACTCGCGCTCCTCCGCGATGTCGCGGGCCGAGCGTTCGTTATCGACGACAACAAACTCGATGCCGGCCTCGGGCACGCCGTTGAGGCCGAGCACGCGCACGGCGACGGACGGGGTGGCGATCTTGAGGCGTTCGCCCTCTTCATTGATGAGGGCGCGGACGCGCCCGTGGTGGGAGCCGCAGAGAATGACGTCGCCGACCTTGAGAGTGCCCTTGCGGACGAGGACGGTGGCGGTGGGGCCGCCGGCTTGGAGTCCGGACTCGATGACGTTGCCCTTGGCCTTGCGGTCAGGGTTGGCCTTGAGCTCCAGCAAGTCGGTCTGGAAGACAATCATCTCCAGCAACTTGTCGATGCCTTGCTTTGTCACTGCGGAACAGTCCACGAAGAGCGTGGTGCCGCCCCATTCGTCGGGCGTGAGGCCCTTTTCCTGAAGCTGCTGGCGGACGCGGGTGGGGTTCGCGTTCGGGTGGTCGCACTTGTTGACGGCGACGAGGATCGGGACTTTCGCGGCCAGCGCGTGTGAGAGGGCTTCGAGCGTCTGTGGCATGACGCCGTCGTTGGCCGCGACGACGAGGACGACGAGGTCGGTGACGTTCGCGCCGCGCGCACGCATGGCGGAGAAGGCGGCGTGGCCGGGGGTGTCGAGGAAGGTGATTTGCGCCTGCTCGCCCTTCTTCTCCGGGTGCGGGACGGTGATGGTGTAGGCGCCGATGTGCTGGGTGATGCCGCCGGATTCGCCGGCGGCGACGTTGGCCTTGCGGATGACGTCGAGGAGCGAGGTTTTGCCATGGTCCACGTGGCCCATGATGGTGACGACGGGCGGACGGGTCTTGAGGTCCTCGGGTTTGTCGTCGATCGGATCGGCTTCGACTTTCTTGGGCGCGGCGTGGATGTGGCCTTCGCCCTTGGCGCGTTTCTCGACCTCGAACTTGAAGCCGTGCTTGGCGCAGAGCTTGATGGCGACGGGTTCGTCCACCGCCTGGTTCACGTTGGCGAAAATGCCCATCTGCATCAGGTCTGCAATGAGCTGGAAGGGCTTCCGGCGCATCTGTTCCGCGAGGTCGCGGACGACGATGGGCGGCTTCATCATGATGATCTGCGCGCTGGAGGGGAGTGATGCGCGGGGATCAACGGGCTTCGGAGGAGGGGGAGGTGTGGCAGGCCCGCGTTGCTGCTGGCCGTAACCTGGTCGGGCAGCTTGGTAGCCACCGCGGTTGTCACCCGGGCGATTGCCCTGAAAGCCGCGGGTGTCACCCGGGCGCGCAACCTGCGTGAGGCCAGCGGGGGCGCGGCGGTCATCACGGGCGGGTTCGGGGCGGCGTGCCGCAAATTTGGAAAGGTCAACGCGGCCGATCAGCTGGCCCACAGTCGGCTTAGGAGGCTCGGAGGGCGGCGGCGGAACGACGGGGGCAAGGGGGGAGGCTGCGGCTGGCGTGGCGGGGGCCACTGGTTCAGGCGCGGCTTCAACTCCCAGTTCGACGTGCGCAATGGCTGCGGATGGCGGCTCTGCCGGCGCAGGCGCGGCAGCTTCGACGGCTTGCGGCTCCGGCTCTGGGGCGGTGATGAGGACGACGGGGGCGGGGGCCTCGACGACGGGGGCCGGCACGGCAGGCTTCATCGGACCGAGTTTTTCCTCGAGGAACTCGGCTGTTATCTTGTCGAGGGAGCTGGAGGGAACCTTAGCTTCCTTGATGCCCAGCTCTTTGGCGATGGCAAGCACCTGCTTGCTCTCGATGCCGAGCCTCTTGGCAATGTCGTAAATTCGAACGGGCATAAAAACTTGCGCGCCCGGGAGGTGGACCTCGCGGGCGCGCTCAAACAATCAAACTACGCCAGCGCACCTGCGAGGGCACCGGCCTTGGCCGCTTCTTTGATGGCGGCTAGCACCTCGCCAGCTTGCTCGCCAATCTGCGGAATCTCTTTCAAATCAGCTTCCTCAGCCTGTGTCACGACGTCCTCGAGTGCGTGGAAGCCGGTGTTCACCAGCGCCTCGGCCATCTCACGGGATACGCCCGGCACGGCGGCGAAGGCTTCAATCGCGTGCAGGATCTTGTTCTCGATGCCGTGGCTCGCGACGGCCTCAGCGTCAATGTTCACAGCCCATCCGGTGAGCCGGGAGGCGAGGCGGGCGTTCTGGCCGCGCTTGCCGATGGCGAGGGAAAGCTGGCTCTCATCCACGAGAATTTTCAGCGCGTGGTTAACCTCGTCCACCGTGACGGACTTCAGAACGGCGGGTGCGAGCGCGTTCGTGATGTATATCTTGATGTTCGTGTCCCACTTGATGATGTCCATCTTCTCGTTGTTCAGCTCGCGGACGATGTTCTTCACACGCTGACCACGGAGACCGACACACGCGCCGACGGGGTCCACCTTTGGGTCGCGGCTGAAAACGGCCAGCTTCGTGCGGAAACCCGGCTCACGGGCGGCTCCCTTGACTTCGACCGTGCCGTTGGCGATTTCGGAGACCTCGAGCTTGAAGAGCTTCAAGACAAACTCCGGCGCGGCGCGGCTGAGGATGATCTCAGGGCCATGCGGTCCGTTCTCGACGGCTTTGACGTAGCAGCGGATGCGCTCGCCGATCTGATATTCCTCGGTCGGGACGCGCTCGCGGTTGGGGAGCAGCGCCTCATAGCGGCCCAAGTCCATGATGACATCCGAGCGCTCAAAGCGCCGGACGGTGCCGCTGACGAGGTCGCCGACTCGGTCCTTGAACTCCTCGAAAATGAGGGCCTTCTCCGCCCGACGGACTTGGGAGAGCAGGGCCTGCTTGGCGTATTGGGCAGCGACGCGCCCAAAGCCGGTGGGGGTGACCTCCACTTCAAGCTCGTCGCCGATCTGCGAGTCCGCCTTCTTTCTGCGCGCCTCGGTGAGGGAAATCTGGTCGTGTTTGGAGATGACTTTTTCCGCGACGATAAGCTTGGCGAAGGCCTTGATGTCACCGGTCTTGGGGTCAATCAGGCATCGCAGCTCGCGAGCCGGGCCGACCGCCTTTTTGGCCGCGGAGACGAGTGCTTCCTGAACAGCACCGACGAGGACATCCTTGCTGATGCCCTTCTCGCGTTCCCAGAATTCCAAGATGGCTAGAAAATCAGCGTTCATAATTCAAGCCGTGCCTGCGCCCCTTCAGGGGCAAAAAAAAGCCGGAAAAAATTCCGACTTCACACGCTGGCGAACCAGCGACTTCATTAACCGTGCTGTAACGTATGAGGGGCAAAAAACACCGTCAAGCCTCATTTCCGTAACTGGAGGCCCTCTCGTAGCCCTGATGCAAGCCTTGCTCCTTCCCTTTCGCGTCAGGCCGAGG
>SIBB01000024.1 GCA_009695395.1 Pedosphaera sp.
ACTAGACCGGTCGCGGACGGAGATCTACGTGCCCAACGAGTTCATCGCCAAGGAGACGGCGAAGACCACCAACCTCCTTTACGGCGCGAGCATTAACCCCTTGCGCAAGGACGCCCTCGCGCAGCTCGATTGGGCCAAGGCGAACGGTGCCCGACTGGTCAAATGGATTCCCAGCATCATGCAGTTCGACCCCGCCGATGAGCGCCTCACGCCCTTCTATCGGAAGCTCGTCGAACTCAAGCTCCCGCTCCTCACGCACGCGGGGCAGGAGCGCTCCTTCACCAGCGCGCGCGATGAACTCTGCGACCCGCAGCGTCTCCACCTCCCCTTGAAGCTCGGAGTCACCGTGATCGTCGCGCACATCGCCTCCACCGGCGCAAACGAAGGTCAGCGTGACACCGACCGCCTCGCCCCGATGATGGCGACCTACACAAACCTCTTCTCCGAAATCTCCTCCCTCACACAAGTCAACAAGCTGGGCTATCTCAAGGAAGCCCTCACTCGACCCGAGTGGCAGGGACGACTCCTCTTCGGTTCCGACTACCCGCTCATCAACACGGCACTCTGCTCGCCCTATTGCTACCCCCTGCAACTCACCGTGGAACAATGTCGCCGCCTCAGCGCGATTGAGAATCCGTGGGACCGGGATGTGGAGCTGAAGCAAGCGCTGGGAGTGCCGAGGGAGGTGTTCACCCGCTCACGACTGCTGCTGCCGCCATGAACGAGGCAGGAGATGACGTGAAGAGTCTCACTTGTTTTCCGCAGGATGTCAGAGACTCCTACGGCGAGTGACTCTGAAGGATGCTGTTGTGATCGGGGCCGTGGGTCTGCTAGCTTAGCTTCCGGTAAGCCATAGATGAACTTCTTCAACGCCATCGCGGTCGGGCTGAAAGAGATTTGGGCGAACAAGTTTCGCTCCTTGCTCACGATGCTGGGCATCATCCTGGGCGTCGCCAGTCTCGTGGCGATGTCGGCGCTGGTGAAGGGCATGGAGAACGGGATGAAGGAGGCGCTGATCGCCATCGGCGGGCTGGAGAAGGTGCGCGTGGAGGAGCAGGACATCCCGGTGTGGCAGCAGCACCTCGCGGATCAGGCGGTGGGGACGACGATGAATGATGTGCACGCGTTGCTGCATAGCGCGCCGCTCATCACTATGGTCGTGCCCGAGATGCGCACGCGGAGCATCACCATGACGCGCATGGGCAAGAGTATCAGTCCGTATAACTTCATCGGGACGTGGCCCAACGCGGTGGAGCTGAATCAGCACGTCGTCGCGCACGGGCGGATGTTCAACGAGATTGATGACGAGATGGCGCGCAATGTCTGCGTGATCGGCACGGCGGTGCGGAACGCGTTGTTCGGATCGCCGGAGCAGATTGGGCGAGAGATTATTCCCATCGGCGAGTTCGTGAACATCAACCATCAGCGGTTCAAGATCATCGGGATGTTCGAGCACTATGAGAGTGAGCAGGACAAGAAGGTGCGCGAGCTGGAGAAGAGCAAGCCGCCGGAGGCCAAGACTGGGCCGGAGCGGAGTAAGGGCTACGGCAGTAGTAAGAGCAGCAGCCGTGGGAGTAGCTACATCTTCGATTGGAAGAACAACACGATTTACATCCCGCTGAACACGATGTGGCTGCGGTTCCGTGCGGCCTCGGGGACGTCGGGCATTGGTTCCGGCAGTTTCGGACGCAGCAGCGGCTCCAGCAGCAGCAGCAGCTCCGGCAGCACGGCGGAGTTTGTCCCGGATCCACGTTTGTCCACGCTCTCCATCAAGATTGCGGACATCGACAAGATGGACGAGGCGCTCCAGCAGGCGAAGAACGTGATGCTGCACACGCACAAGGGGATTGAGGATTTCTCGTTCCGCACGCAGGAGAACATGTCCGAGGGGATCACCAGTGCCATAAAGAACGCGCGGATGAGCGGCGGCATCATCTCGGCGATCAGCCTGTTGGTGGGGGGCATCGGCATCATGAACATCATGTTGGCGAGCATCACCGAGCGGGTCCGCGAGATCGGTATCCGCAAGGCGATTGGGGCGACGTTCTTCGATGTGTTCACGCAGATCCTGGTGGAGAGCGTGGTGATTGCCATCATCGGTGGGTTAGCCGGTCTGGTCGCTTCGAACATGCTCGTGCAACTCCTCGTGGCGATGTCGCCGACGGAGAACACGCCGATGATCACCGGGGAGAGTATGATGATGGCGTTCGCCTTCAGCGTGGGAGTGGGAGTGGTGGCGGGATTGTTCCCGGCGTTCAAGGCGGCGAAGCTCAACCCCATCCAGGCGCTGCGGTATGAGTAGCGCGCCGCTTCAGACGGGCTTTGCCTGCGCCAGCCATGAGATGACCCCACTGCGAAGAGCCTCGCGTTCGTGATGCTGCAGTCGGTAGTGCAGCGCGAGCAGGCAGGGCAGGGGAGTGAGCGGGAGTTTTGCGAGCGGCTCGACGCGCGTGAGCCAGTCGGTCAATGCCTCATCTTCTCGGCGACCATCCAGCCTGCGTGACACGGTGCGCCGCGAACACGAAATACTCGGGACCATCGGGCTGCTTGGAAACGCAAACACCCGCCTCAGTTGAGCTAAGTCGGGTGTTAGGGGTGGTGATTAGTTTACTTCTTTTTCTTCGCCGCGGGTGTCGTCACAGCGACAACACCGATCTTGATGCTCACGGCAATTAACTTCTCGCCAAGCATGAAAGTGTTGATAACAGACTCGGTTCCAGCCTTAAGGTTTTCCAACTTGGCTGGCTTACCGGAGTCAGTGATGACGGTCGTTTCATCTACCGTGACAGTCGTGCCGCCTACGGTAATCGTCTTTGCCTCCTTGTCCACGGAACTAATCTTTCCGCGGAGGGCATTGTCCTTCGGCGCTTTTTTGTCAGCTGCCGAGGTGCCGGAGGTGGAGAAAGAGAGAACAGCGGCGAACGACAAGGCGAGGATGGAACGGTGGAGGAGATGCATGGTTGTGTAGTTTTACAATCGGGCCTTGGACGGCCTACCACAGGCTAAAGTTACAGAAGGAGCGGAATCGGGGATTACCAATCATCCAAGGTAGAGAAGCGCAACGCCGAACGAATTAGAAACCTACAACTCACTACAGTATATAACATACATTGTGCGCTGTTTTTATCTTGGTGGGGAAAACGGGCTGTGGACCACCTTGATTGAGGAGTTCACAGGCAGACTTCCAGCTTAAGACTCTTGCGGAAGGACTTGAATTGGTGGCGCTCCAGCTTCTCGTCTTAGCTCTCTATTGCACTTCTAGCAGCTCCACTTCGAAGATGAGCGTGGCGTTCTCTGGGATGGCGCCGGGATAGCCGCCTTCGCCATAACCGAGTTCGGGAGGGATGGTCAGCTTGACCTTGTCGCCCACGCGCATCCGCAAGACGGCGATGTCCCATCCGGCGATGACCTCGCTCATTCCCACGGTGAAGGAGAACGGTTCGCCCCGGTCCACTGAACTGTCGAACTTGGTCCCGTTCGTCAACCAGCCCGTATAATGGACGACGGCAACATTGCCGCGATTAGGCGAAGAAGCGTCGGGCGCGTCCGTGATGTGAAGGAGTTCGACAAAGAGTTTTGGAGCTGATTCTTGAGACATCTTCGCGAGGCTAGCGAAGTGTCTCGCGCGACCGCAAGCCACACCTCGAACAAGTTTCGTTCTCCTGCGGTCTTTAGAAAGTGGCATTGACTTCACCGCGCCGCCTTCCTAGCGTCCGCCCGTAAATACCGAGCGATTGGCCCCGAGTTTACGTTTCGGGGCCTTCTTATTGCCCGGAAGCAGCAGGAGTCAGCGGTCAACACCGCCCTCTGCTTACGCCCGGTGGCCGGCCGCTGGTATCTGATAGCTTTTTATGTCCAACACAATTCTCGTCGGCGCCCAGTGGGGCGACGAAGGCAAAGGCAAAATCATCGACGTTCTCACCGAGGACGCGGACATCGTCGTCCGCTACGCCGGCGGCAACAACGCCGGCCACACCGTCTTCGTCGGTCCGCAGAAATACGTCCTTCACCTCATCCCCTCGGGCATCTTGCGCAAGGGCAAGACCTGCGTCATCGGCAATGGCGTCGTCCTTGACCCCATCGGCCTCGTCAAGGAGCTGGACGGCTTGGAGAAGCTCGGCGTCCACGTCTCGCCGGACAACCTGCTCATCTCCGAGACCGCACACGTGGTCTTCCCCTATCATCGCGAACTGGACGGCGCGAGAGAGCTTGCCAAGGGCAAAGGCAAGATCGGCACCACCAAGCGCGGCATCGGCCCGTGTTACGGTGACAAGGCGGCGCGCGTCGGCCTGCGTGTCTCCGACCTCATCAGCCCCGAGCGCTTCGCCACCAAGCTGAAGGCCCGTGTGCAGGACGCCAATGCCCATCTCAAAAGCCTCGGTGCGAAGCCGGTGAGCTACCGGAAGATTCTCGCAGACTATGGCGCTGCTGCTGATGTGCTCCGCGCACACGTTGTCAACACGGTTCACTACCTCCACGCTGCGATGCGTGCGAAGAAAGGGATTCTCTTCGAGGGCGCACAGGGCACCTTTTTGGACATTGATCACGGCACGTATCCTTACGTCACGTCCTCGAACACCACGGCGGGCGGCGCCTGCACCGGCTCCGGCGTGCCGCCGCACCGGATGGACAAGGTTGTGGGCGTGATGAAGGCCTACACCACACGCGTGGGCGAAGGTCCGCTGCCGACGGAGAACGCCGAAATTTCCGATCTGCTGCACGGCATGGGCCGCGAGTTCGGGTCCACCACGGGCCGCGCGCGGCGCTGCGGTTGGTTCGACGCCGTCGCCACGCGTCACGCCACGATGGTGAACGGCATTGACGAGCTGGCCGTGACGAATCTCGACGGCCTCGACACCTTGGCCAAGGTCAAGGTCTGCATCGGCTACCGCGTGGGGAAGGTTAAATTCGACCATATCCCGAACGACATCGAGGTGATCGCCCTCTGCGAGCCTGTCTATGCCGAGCTTCCCGGCTGGCAAGTGGACACGAGCAAGGCCCGCAAGTGGATGGACCTCCCCGCGAAGGCCCGCGCCTATCTCAAGTTCATCGCTGCCCAGACGGGGGCGAAGCTGACCATTGCGTCCGTCGGCCCGGGCCGCGATCAGACGATCTTTTTGTAGCCTCGCATCCGAGCGGGGTTGCTTTTTCCCCCGCTTCAGCCTCCCGGTTTGGACCCGGTGAATTTTCCTGTTGGGTGACCACGGGCTGAAAGTTTCGGTTCCGTTTCAATTTTCCCTTTCCACTCCGCGCGCGCGGATTACAGTTGGCCATGCCTTCGGACTTCGACCAATCCGAGTTTGTGGACAGCGATGTCCTTACAACCAGCCGCCCTGCCCTCCGCGCCACCACCATGAGCGAATCCACCTCTGCCAACCGTCCACCCAGCCGCGAGGAGCTCGACCACCGGGTTTCTGATGCGCAGCAGCAGCTCGCCGAGTTGAAGCGCAAGCAGGACGAACTGGAGCGCGAGCGCGCCGGACTTGAAGAGGCGCGCCGCCGCCGTGTCGAGTTGCAGACAGGCCGCGAGGAGATGCTCCACCACTTGGCGCGCGGCCTCGTGCTGCTGGAGGAATCGGAGCTCAAGTCTCGCCGCGATGCCGAGCAGATGGCGAAGAGTTTAACCGGCCTCCGCGAATCGCTCGCGAAAGTTCAGGCCGTGAATGAGGACTCTTGGGGCGGTGAAACCTACAACGTGGAACTCACACGCGCCCTCACCGCGATTGAGAACGCCCGCATGGAGTGGAACGGCGCGCGCCTGAAATGGCCAGTGCTCGACGGGGCGCTGTCGACAGCACTGGGATCCACAGCTCCCGCCGGGCCCGCGAAAATCCAAGGCCACTTCCTCGGCGCACAAAGTTTCGGCGAGTTGTGCCGGCTAGGTTTTGCGCTCACATGGCCCGTGGCAGTGGCCGTGTTGCTGGGCGCTGCTCTGATGGTGCTGCTGCGCCGCTGACGGCTCCGGCCATGTCCTTGTTCCGAAAAAAGTCTGACCCCCTTTCGGAACGCGCCCGCGCGTTGGAAGCCGAGATCGCCGCGCTCCAAGCACAGATTAAACAGGCCGAGTCCGACCATCCGCTCTGGCCCGGCACGCCCAAGCTCCGCTCCACCACACTTCCAAGCGGCCACAAGACCGCTTCCGCTTCCGTCCCCGCCGCGCCCGTCTTCGAAGACATGGATCAAAGGCGGCTCAGGACTGCCGCCCCGTTCGCACCTCCGCCTGGACCGCACCCCGAGCTTGGGACACGCCCGCGCGACCTTTCCTCCACCCTCCAAAACTTCAAGCGGCGCTTCGGTCTCACGCCGTCCAGTAATCCCAAGCTCGTGAAGCTCCTCGACTCTGGCCAGATCCAAGGCCTGCGTCCGCTGCGCTACGAGCGTCGCGTCGCGCGCAACCGTTTCTTTATCCTATCCGCCCTGCTGCTGGCGGTGCTTTACGGATTGTTCAAGGCAATCGTGGGCGGGCGGTGAGAGCGGGGGGAGAGATTGCGATTAGGATCGAGAACGGAATGCGCCGCCCTCCCGAAATCCTCCACACCGCGCTGCTCCCGACCCCGTTCGGCGATTTCCTCGCGCACTTCTCGGCGGAAGGACTGGCCCGGCTCGACTTCCCGGTGGAGCGCCCCAGTCGCGCCGCCGAGGCTGAACTCACCGCTCCCTTCGGTGCTTGGGCGCAGCTCGCGCAGGCTGCCTTGCAAACCGCATTGACCGCCGCGTCGCGCCGCGCGCCCAAACTCATTCTCCCCCCGCTGGACCTGTCGCAGGGAACCAAGTTCCGCCTTCGCGTCTGGCCGGAGCTGCTGCGCATCCCCTGCGGTGAGACGCGCAGCTACGGCGAGATCGCCGACGATCTCGGCAAGCGCCGCGCAGCCCGCGCCGTCGGCGGTGCCTGCGGCGCGAACCCGATCCCGGTGCTCATCCCCTGCCACCGCGTTTTGGCCGCGAATGGAGGCTTGGGCGGATTCTCCGGCGGTTTGGAATGGAAGCGTCGACTGCTCGCGCTGGAGGGCGTGCTTTTGACGTGATCTCAGGCGGGCACGCCATTTCGCCGTTGACGCTTTCCTTCACCAGCCCGTAAGCTTTTGGCCTTAACTGCGGTGTCGCGCGTGTCGCGACGCAGCGGAAATCTCACATGGCTGAAGGTTATTGCGTCAAATGCAAGTCGAAGAGGGAAATCACCGCTGGCGTTGAAGAGGTGATGAAGAACGGGCGCAAGGCCATCAAAGGCCGCTGCCCCACCTGCTCCACCGTCATGTTCAAGATTCTTGGCGGCAAGGCTGTTTCGCCTGCCGCCCCGGCGAGTCCCGGCCCCGCCGCGCCCGCCGCCTAGTCCGCCCCTCACAACTTCATTTCATGGCCCAGCAGCTCGCCTACGTCATCGTCACGCCCTACACCCTCGCCAAATCCCGCACCGGCGGCATTTTGGCCCGGCTCATCACCCGCACTGGCTTGGAGCTAGTCGCCGCTCGCATGTTCGGCGCGTGCCAGGAACTGGTGGAGGAATACTCCAAGGTCGTCATCTCCGCTGCCGACCCGCAGGACCGCAGCGTCCAGCAGCTCATCCACGACTACATCGTCCACGAGCTTGGCCCCGATCCGAAGACCCAGCGCCGACGCCGCTCGATGGTGCTCCTCTTCCGGGGCGAGGACGCCGTGCGCAAGGTCCGCTCTGTTGTCGGAAACATCAGCCACTCCCGTCGCGGCGGTGAGACTATCCGCGATACCTTCGGCGACTACGTTTTGGACGAGCGCGACCAGGTTCGTTACTTCGAGCCCGCTGTCCTCGCCGCGCCGAACGCCGAAGAGGCCGGTGTGAAACTCAAGCTCTGGGCGCGTTACTCCGATGCTGACGGCGGCATCCTCGAAGACTGTGTCGAGCATCCGCCCGGCGAGAAAGTCGAGCGCACCCTCGTCCTCATCAAGCCGGACAACTTCCGCTTCGCCACCGGCCGCCCCGGCAACGTCATTGATTTCTTCAGCCGCACCGGCCTTTACATCGTCGGCATCCGCGTCCTGCACATGAGCACCGCGCAGGCGATTGAATTCTACGGCCCGGTGAAGGCATTCCTTCGCACCAAGCTCAAGTCCGTCGTCGCCGCCAAAGCCAAGGCTGCGCTGGAGAAAGACCCGAGCATCGGCTTCACGCTCTCATCTGAGGCCGAGGCCTCCCTAGGCGAACTCCTCGGACCCGCTTTCGGCGACAACCAGTTCGACAACATCGTCCGCTTCATGTCCGGCCGCGCGGAGTCCGAGTGCTCGAAGGACCAGTTGGCCGAGCCCGGCACGGAGAAGTGCATCGCCCTCGTTTACGAAGGCACGAACGCCGTCGCCAAAATCCGGGACGTCCTCGGCCCCACCGACCCCGCGAAGGCTCCGCCCGGCTCCATCCGCCGCGAGTTCGGCTCGAACATCATGATCAACGCCGCGCACGCCAGCGACGCCCCCGAGAACGCCCAGCGCGAGCTGGGGATCGTCCAAGTCGAGGCCAACGACTTCAAGCGCGTCGTTGACCAGTTCTACAGCGGGCAATGAGTTAGGGCGCGCCTGTCCTCTCACCGACTGGAACACTGTCAACCTCAGCGAGGTCCTCCAGAGACCATCGCATTTCCCCGCAGAGCCTCGGTATTGCCCGCTCTCCTCGATTCCTGCAAAGGCAGGCTTCCCAGCCTTCCTACGCCTGCTAACCTCACGCCATGAAACTCGCACTCACACTCGCCCTCTGCGTCCTCACCCAGCTCGGCTCCGCCCAACCCAAGCCGCTTACCGACATCCCGCTCAAGGACATCGCCGGCAAGGACACCTCGCTCAAACCCTTTGCCGGAAAAGTTCTCCTCATCGTCAACGTCGCGTCCCAATGCGGGGCCACGCCGCAATACTCCGGCCTCGAAGTCCTGCACAAGGAATACGGCGCACGCGGCCTCGCCGTCCTCGGTTTCCCGTGCAACGACTTCGGCGCGCAGGAACCCGGCACGGCCGCCGAGATTAAACAATTCTGCACCACGAACTACAAAGTCAGCTTCCCTCTCTTCGCCAAGGTCCGCATCGCCGCCGGCCCTGAGCAGCACCCGCTCTTCAACGCGCTCACCGGCAAAGGCTCCGCGCTGCCCGGTGCAGTGACGTGGAACTTCAGCAAGTTCCTCGTGGGCCGCGACGGCAAGCTCCTCGCCCGCTTCGACACCAGCACTGAACCGGACGATGCCGCGCTGGTGAAGGCCATCGAGAAGGCGCTCGCCGCGAAGTGAAACTCCTCTCCTGCTCATAATCCTGATCCTGCTCCTCGGGGGATGGCGGAGCAGGATCAGGATTACGAGCACGAGCCAGCCCTCGCCCGCCTTGCACCCGCTCCTCACCCGCGTTAAGAAGGCCCGCCGCTGGCTCGTTCCAACTGTGGGCCTGCTGGTGATTGCCTTCATGCTTTACCGCTTCGAGCACAGCCAAGTCTATCATCCAACCCGCGACGCGGAATCCACGCCCGACGACGTGGGCCGCCCCGCCGAGGAAATCTGGCTGAACACCTCCGACGGACTTCGTCTCCACTCGTGGTTTTTCGCCGCCGAAAAAGCCTCGCCCCGCGCGCGTTTCGTGATGCTCTTCTGCCACGGCAACGGCGGCAACCTCACCTCACGCCCCGGCTACTACCGCGCGATTCTTGAAACGGGCGTCGGCCTCCTCACCTTCGATTACCGAGGCTACGGACGCAGCGATGGCCAGCCAAGCGAGGTCGGCACTTACACCGACGCCGCGACCGCCTACCAATGGCTTCGCACGCGAGGCTTCGCGCCGGAGCACATTCTTGTCTGGGGCGAATCCCTCGGCGGCGGCATCGCCAGCCATCTCGCAGCCACCGAGCGCGTGGGCGGACTTGTGTTGCAAAGCACCTTCACCAGCATCCCCGACATCGGCGCGGAGCTTTTCCCATGGCTGCCGGTGAAGCTCATCAGCCGCATCAAATACGACACCCTCAGCCGCCTGCCCGACATCCCCTGCCCCGTCGTCGTCATGCACAGCCGCGCGGACACAACGATCGGGTTCCACCACGGTGAGCGCAACTTTGCCGTGGCCCGTGAGACGAAAGCCTTTGTCGAAATCGGCGGTGACCACAACGACGCCATCCTCGCCAACCGCACCGCCTACGTGGCTGGAGCGGAGCAACTCGTCCGACTCGCGGAGGCGGGAGAAACCGGAAAAGTGATCATGGCCCCCTGCCCCGTTCCTCCACTCTCACCTGCCCACTTGCTCCCATGAACTTCACCACCGCACTCCTGCTTCTCCTCGCCACGCTCGCCACCGCCGCCCACACTCTCGCCGTGGACATCATCGCGCACCGCGGCGCGTCGCACGACGCTCCTGAGAACACCCTCGCCTCCTTCCGACTCGGCTGGCAGCAGCGCGCCGACGCCGTCGAATTGGACATCTGGCTTACGAAGGACGGCAAGATTGTCGTGTGTCACGACGCCGACACCAAGCGCACCACGGGCATCTCAAAGAAAATCCCCGAGAGCACGCTGACTGAACTCCGCGTCCTCGACGCCGGTTCGTGGAAAGACCCAAAGTGGAAAGGTGAGAAACTTCCCACGCTCGACGAAACCCTCGCGCTCATCCCCGACGGCAAGCGGCTCGTCATCGAAATTAAGTGCGGCGTGGAAGTGCTGCCCGAGTTGGAGCGCGTGCTCAAGGCTGCCGGCAAGCCCGCGTCGCAGCTCGTCATCATCAGCTTCAGCTACCCCGTCTGCACCGACGCCAAGAAGCTGTTCCCGAAAATCCCCGTGCTGTTCCTCTCCTCCTTCAAGCAGGACAAAGCCAGCGGCGCGTGGACGCCGACGCCTGCCTCGCTTATCGCCAAGGCAAAAGCCGCGAATCTCGACGGCCTCAACCTCGCGTTCAAAGGCCCGCTCGACGCCGCGTTTGTGCAGCAGACCCACGCGGCTGGCCTCAAGTTTTACGTGTGGACCGTGGACGACGCGGAGGTCGCGAAGAAACTGCTCGCCGCCGGTGCCGACGGCATCACCACCAACCGTCCCGAGTGGCTCCGCGAGCAGTTGCGCTGAGTCGAACTCCGAAAAGGGAGCCACAGATGCCCACAGATGAGAGTAGATTTTTAGCAGCGAACGGAGGGCGCCTGCCAGAGCACAGGGCCACGCTGCCCAAACCCTTCACCATCTGTGTCCATCTCTGGCCGAACTGCTTTTTCTAGGGTGAATGAAGCCGCGACTGCGCCGCGTCAGCCTTTCTGTCAGCATCAGCCTATGAATTCCGCACGCACCCAGGACCCGCTCTCCCGCCGCGCCGCGCTCCAGCGCTCCGCCATCGGCTTCGGCTGGCTCGCCGCATCATCCCTACTGGCGGAGCCAATCGGCAATCGACAATCGGCAATCGGCAATTCCCCATCCCCTGCCGCTGCGAAGCCCCCGGCTTCGCCGGCCCGCGCCAAGCGCGTCATCTTCCTCTTCATGAAGGGCGGCCCCTCGCACCTCGACACCTTCGACCCCAAGCCCCTCCTCGACCGCGATGACGGCAAGCCCTTCCCCGGCGCGAAACCCCGCGTGCAGTTCGCCGCCACGGGCGAGCTGCTCAAGTCGCCGTGGAAATTCCAGAACCACGGCCAGTCCGGCCTGCCCGTCAGTGAGCTTTTCCCGCACGTCGCGCAGTGCATTGACGACCTCTGCATCCTCCGCTCCTGCCACGGCACCAACGCCGCGCACGGCGGCGCGCTCCTCAAGCTCCACACCGGCAGCGACAACTTCGTGCGCCCCAGCATGGGCGCGTGGGTCAACTACGGCCTCGGCTCCGAGAACCAAAACCTCCCCGGCTTCATGACCATCTGCCCCACGCTCGCGCACGGCGGCGTGAACAACTGGGGCGCGGCCTTCCTCCCCGCGTGGACGCAGGGCACGCCCATCGGCAACGCCGCCGTCCCTTCCGACAAGGCGCTCGTCCGCCACATCATCCCGCGCCTCGCGCCCGGCGAGCAGCGGCAACAGCTCGACCTCCTCGCCGCGATGAACCGCGACCACCTCGCGCAGACCGGGCCGAACCAAGCCCTCGAAGGCCGCCTGAACTCCTTCGAGCTCGCCTTCCGCATGCAGATGGCCATGCCCGAGGCGCAGGACCTCTCGCGCGAGACTGAGGCGACGAAGCAGCTCTACGGCCTCGACGACAAGGTCACCGAGAACTTCGGTCGCCAATGCCTCATGGCCCGCCGCTTCGCCGAGCGCGGCGTGCGCTTCATCCAGGTCACGCACAGCGACGGCGACGTGCAATGGGACCAGCACGGCAACCTCCGCAAAGGCCACACGAAGAACGCCGCCGAGGTGGACCGCCCCATCGCCGGCCTGTTGAAGGACTTGAAAGCCCGCGGCCTCCTGCAAGACACGCTCGTCCTCTGGGGCGGCGAGTTTGGCCGCACCCCCGCCGCGCAGGGCGGCCGCGACGGTCGCGACCACAACCCCGAAGGCTTCACCATGTGGATGGCGGGCGGCGGCGTGAAACCCGGCATCGCCTACGGTGCGACCGACGACTACGGCTGGTTCGCCGCCGAGAACAAGATTCACATCCACGACCTGCACGCCACGCTCCTCGCGCTGCTGGGCATGGACCACGAGCACCTCACCTACCGCCACGCCGGCCGCGACTTCCGCCTGACGGATGTGGAGGGGCATGTGGTGAGGGACATTTTCGCGTGAGCCGGGCCTGCCGAACTTTCATTGCTGGGACGCTGCTGATGCTGGCGGGGCTGCTGTTTGCCGCCGAGGGCCCGCGCAAGCTCACGCTCGAAAATGCCTCCTCCTTTTGGTCGTTCAAACCGGTGCAGCCCGCGCCGGTGCCGGCAGTGAAAAACTCCGGCTGGCCGATCTCCACCGTGGACCGCTTCATCCTCGTCAAGTTGGAGGAACAGCAGCTCAAGCCGGTGGCGGACGCGGACCCGCGTGTGCTCATCCGCCGCCTGCACCTTGATCTGACTGGCCTGCCGCCGACGGCTACGGGAGTTGAGGCGTTCGTTGAGGCGAGCGCTTCGCCGTCCAGCCGGTCAGCTGCCATCGCCAGCCTTGTGGACCAACTCCTGGCCTCGCCGCACTTCGGCGAGCGCTGGGGCCGGCACTGGCTGGACTTGGCGCGCTACGCCGAGTCGAACGGCAAGGATCGCAACATGACCTGGCACCACGCGTGGCGCTACCGGGACTGGGTCATCGGCGCCTTCAACCGTGATCTGCCCTTTGACCAGTTCATTCGCGACCAGATCGCGGGCGACCTGATCCCGGCGAGCGGGGCCGAGCGCGATGCGCGGCTCGTTGCCACGGGATTTCTCGCACTTGGGGCCAAGGCCTTCGAGGAGCGGAAGCGAGAGCTGTTCCGCATGGACGTGATCGATGAGCAAATCGATGTGATCGGGCGGGCGATCCTCGGGCTCTCGGTTGCCTGCGCACGCTGTCACGACCACAAGTTTGATCCGGTGCCGACGCGTGATTACTACGCGCTGGCCGGGATCCTCCGCAGCACCGAGCCGCTTTACGGTCGCGGCCCCATGGGCATCAAGTGCCTGCACGATTCCGAACTGCAACCTATCGGCCCCGAGGCCGCTGCGCTGGGGCCCAAGGCTGCCGCGCACGACAAGGAACTCGCCACGAGCATCCAGCAGCGCAACGACGGGCGATCCGGCCGCTATCGCGTGGTGCGCAACCTGGCCGACGCCAAGGCGCAGCTCAAGAAGCCCGGAGCCGCCACCGCCAAACTTGAGGGCGAAATCGTGAAGATGGAGGAGGTCATCAAGGACTGGGATGCCAAGCTCAAGGTGATCGAGGCCACCGTCATCAACCTAGAGACCAACTACCCGCCCCAGCCAGCGCTGGCGATGGCGGCGCGCGAGGCAGCCAAGCCGGAGGACGTGCGCATTCACATCCGGGGCACGATTGAGAATCTTGGTGACATGGTGCCCCGCGGGCTGCCGCAGGCGATTCAAGTGCCCGGCCTTGCTGCCATTCCAATAGGTGCGAGTGGGCGGCGGCAGTTGGCGGACTGGCTGGCGCATCCGGCCAACCCGCTCACCGCGCGCGTGGCGGTGAACCGCGTCTGGTTGCACCTCTTCGGCCGGGGACTGGTGACGACCCCGGACGACTTTGGGCTCAACGGAACGCGCCCATCGCATCCGGAACTGCTGGACCATCTGGCGGCGCAGTTCGTGGCAGACGGCTGGTCCACGAAGAAGTTGATTCGCTCGCTGGTCTTGAGCCGGGTTTATCAGCTCGGGAGCACTGTGGACGCTGCAAATCAGGAGCGTGATCCTGACAATGTCTTCCTCTGGCGCAGGCGTCCGCGCGCGTTGGAGGCCGAGGCCTTGCATGACGCGATGCTCGCGGTCAGCGGTCAGCTTGACCCGCAGCCTCGCCCCGGTTCGTTGGTCGCGGAACTCCCGCTCTTCACAGCGCACGAGCTCTTCCCCTTCAAGCCGCAGCTCGTGGAAACGCAGATGGTGCATCGCCACCGGGCCGTTTACCTGCCCGTCGTGCGCGGTGTGCTGCCAGAGGTGTTGAAGCTGTTCGATTTCGCCGAGCCCAGCAGCGTATTGGGCACGCGCGATGAAACGGTCGTGCCCGCGCAGGCTTCCTTCCTCCTGAACAGTCCATGGGTGCTGGCCCATGCGCGCCAGCTCGCGGTGGCGGTGCTGGCCGGAGCCTCGGCGGACGAGGTGGAGCCGCTGGACCGGCTCTTCCGTCGTGCCCTGTCCCGTCCACCGACGCCCGCCGAGCGCGAGCGTTTCCTTGCGTATCTCACCAGGCCCGAAATCCCGCTGGCGAAGACACCGACACCAGCCACGGGCGAGGCCGTGCGTCTCGAAAAATGGACCTCGCTCGCCCAGGTGGTGCTGGCCAGCACTGAATTCCGCTTCTCCTTCTGACCTGATGAATCCCATCGCTCAACCCCTCCGCACTCCGCGCCGCCAATGGCTCCAGACGCTGGGCGGCGGCTTCGGCAGCATCGCGTTGGCCGGGCTGTGTGCCGAAGAGGCCGCCTACCAGAGCCCACTCGCCGCGCGGGCGTCGCACTACGCCGCGCGGGCCAAGCGTATCATCTTCATGTGCATGCGCGGCGGGCCATCCCACCTCGAGACGTTCGACTACAAGCCGCAGCTCAACGCGGACAATCTCAAGCCGGGCCGCAACCCCAAGAGCAAGCTGTTCGGCAGCCAATGGAAGTTCACCCAGCACGGCCGGAGCGGGCTGTGGATGTCGTCGCTGTTTCCGAACCTCGCCACGCAGGCTGACCGGTTGTGCATGATTCATTCGATGCACACCGACAATGAGAATCATCCGCAGGCGCTGGAGCAGTTGCACACTGGCAGCTTTCAGTTCATCCGCCCCTCCCTCGGCTCCTGGGTCGCCTACGGCCTCGGCACGGAGAATCGCAACCTGCCGGGCTTCGTCGCGCTGAACCCGCTCTCCGCGCTCGGAGGCAGCCGCTATTACAGCAGTGCGTTCCTCCCGGCCTCGTTCGCTGCGACGCGCATTGGCGATTCGGGCAAGCCCATCGCCCGGGCCAAAGTGGGCAATCTCGCCAGCCCGCGCCTAGCCCCGGAAGGACAGCGGCGGCAACTGGACCTCCTGCAAACGATGAACCAGGAAACCGCCCGGCAACAGGCGCACGACGGCCGGCTGGAGGGCGTGATCGAGTCTTTTGAACTCGCGTTCCGAATGCAGAGCGAGCTGCCTCAAGTCCTGGACTTGTCCGGCGAGACTCAGGCAACCCGGGAGCTTTACGGCATTGGCGAAGGGTTGCTGACGGACGATTTCGGGCGGCAATGCCTGCTGGCGCGCCGGATGGCCGAGGCCGGCGTGCGGTTCATCGAGCTAACCCATGAAGACTGGGATCATCACGGCTTCGTCTCCACGGCCATGCCCAAGGCCTGCACTCAGATTGACAAGCCTATGACGGGACTGCTGACGGACCTCGCCCGCCGCGGCCTGCTGGAAGACACGCTCGTGGTCTGGTCCGGCGAGTTCGGCCGCACGCCCGACGATCCCACGCAGGATGGCCGGGGTCACAACAACAAGGGCTTCACCCTCTGGCTGGCTGGCGCCGGCACCCGGGGCGGTCTGGCCTACGGCAAGACCGACGAGCACGGCTACGAGGCGGTGGAGAACAAAGTCCACCTGCACGATCTCCACGCGACGCTCCTGCACTGCCTCGGCCTGGATCACGAACGTCTCACCTACCGCCACGCCGGCCGCGATTTCCGCCTGACGGATGTGGAGGGGCATGTGGTGAGGGACATCTTTGCCTGACAAACGAATCAGCGGCTCGACTTTCGACGCCGCCGCTTTTACACGTCCCGCGTGCAAGATTGGTCTTCCATGCTGCTCGCGGCGACGGCGGTGCTGTTCATCGGCCTGTCGAAGGCGGGCTTTGGCGGCGGGTTGGGGATGCTGACCACGCCGTTGTGCGTGCTGGCCTTCGGCCCGAAGGACGCCATTGGCATCCTGCTGCCGCTGCTCTGCGCGGGGGATGCGTTCAGCGTGTATCACTACTGGGGCAAGTGGGAGCGGAGGAATCTCAAGTTCCTCCTGCCCGGCGTGGTGGTGGGCGTGGTCATCGGCGTGCAGCTCATCGGCCGTTTCTCGGCGCGGGAACTCAACGTGTGCATCGGTCTGCTGGCGGTGGCGTTCGTGATATTTCAACTCGTGAAGGAGCGCATCTTCGCGGCGGAAGGTGCGTTCGCCCCGAACCAGAAGGTTGGTATTCCCTGCGGCATCGGCGCGGGTATCACGAGCACGTTCGCACATGGTGCCGGGCCGGTGGTGAGCCTCTTCCTCATCCCGCAGCGGATGCCCAAGGAGACTTACGTGGCCACGACGGTGCTGGTCTTCACCTGCATCAACTGGATCAAGATGCCCTTCTTCGTGGTGGACCGGACGATGGTGAACCTGCCGTTCTTCGCGCCGCAGGCGATCATCACGGCGGACACGGTGCAGCAAAGTTTGGTGTTCCTGCCGTTCATCCCGGTGGGCGTCTGGCTGGGGGTGTGGCTGAACCGGAAGATTTCGGAACTGGTGTTTATGAAGGTGGTCTATGCGATGACCTTCCTCACGGGCCTTCAGCTCATCTTCAATTTCAACCCGGCGAAGTGGCTGAAGTGAAAACTGGCACGAGGTTGGAGGCGAAGAAAGTTGCCCGTAACGCCTCGAAAATCAAAACAGCGCTTGCCAAGCCGCGCATCGTTTGTATTCTGCGCGCCCTTTGACATGAAAACGGACATCCATCCGAAATACGAAGCCGCTGAATTTCGTTGCGCCTGTGGCAACGTGATTACCACCCGTTCCACCCGCCGCACTGTGCTCTTGGGCCTCTGCAACGCCTGCCACCCGTTTTACACGGGCCAGCAGAAGTTCGTAGATACCGCAGGCCGCGTGGACAAATTCCAGCAGCGCGCCGCCAAGACGCAGGCCGCTCAGGCTGCCGTGGCCGACGCCGCTGCCGCCAAGAAACAGAAGAAGTAGCTTTCCCCAACGCCCTCGCCCGCCCGGTTCACGCCCGGCGGGCGATTGCTTTTGTTACACTGGGTTGAGAGTTGAAAGTTGAGCGTTGAGAGACGCGCCCGAACCCGCCGCCACCGCCTCTCAACTCTCAACCTCCCCATGGAACTCCGTCCGCATATCGAGAAGTTCAAC
>SIBB01000025.1 GCA_009695395.1 Pedosphaera sp.
TTGCTTTTGCGTCAGGTTCATTGCCGGTGACTTTGCCCCCTTTTGAGGGGTTGACAAGCATCGCTTTCTTGGCCCTCAAAAAATCTTTTTCAGATGCGACTATGCCGAGGGTTAGCCCCTGCGAGGCGTTCCTATGAGAATCTGAATTATTCGGTTTCGGTTTCCTCTTGCCGGGACACTTCCAAACCTCCCCGAACACCCCTGACACGGGTGGACTTGTTAGCAGTGGGCGTTAGCAGCAAGCCGTTTTCAGTCTGTCCAAAAACCATAGACCCCTTGGTTCTATTGGTTATTTTGAAGATTGGAGGCGAAGGTCGGAATCGAACCGACGGATGGGGCTTTTGCAGAGCCCTGCCTTACCACTTGGCTACTCCGCCCTAGGAGCGCCGGGACTGTAGGGAAGCCCGCTGGAGCCGCGCAAGCTTTGTTAGCGCCATTGACCTGCTCTCAAGGTGACTCAAATTAAGAGTTAACAGAATGGTCTTCCTTGCGGACTCCGGGACGCTTCCTGCATGCGGAGAGAATTCCGCGGCCGGATCATTTTTTCTCCTGCTTTCTTAAAATCTCCGCGTGGACGCGGGCCACGTCGCCCATGTATCCGTTTTCGTTGGCACGCTCGGCGGCTTTGAAAATGTGGTCGCGCGCCTGCTTCGCATCGCCAATGGCCTCGTAGTAGATGCCGAGGTAGAGGTGTGCGTAGAAAAGCGGCTCGCCTGAACGGGTCTGGGCAGGGGCGGCTTTAGCGGCGGTGAGGACGTCCTCGGGCTTGGCCTTGCCGGCGAAGAGTTGATGGACTTGTGCCATCGGCACGCGCCCGTCGCCTTCGATGGGAATCAAACCTTTCCGCGCTAGCTCGACTCCGTCTGCGCGCGCAGCGCAGAGGAAGTGCCAGACGGCGTTCTCCACATCGTTCGAGTTCACGGTCTGGTGGATTTCAAACTGCTCCTTGCCGTCCTTGAAGCGGCCCGCGTAATAGAGCGAGATCCCGCGCTGCCAGTGCTGTGGCTTCTGGTCGGGGACGAGTTTAAGAAACTGGTCGAAGTCGGCGACGGACTCGGCGATTTTTCCGAGCTTGAAGTGCGCCTCGCCGCGCGCCTGCCAGGCGGACGAGGACTTTGGGTCGAGTTTGATGACCTCGGAGTAGTCGGCGACGGCCTTCGCGTGCTGGCGCTGGTTGACGTGGAGTTGCGCGCGAAGGAACCAGCTTTGCGGCTGCTTGGGGGCGGCCTCGGTGAGCTTGGTGGCGAGGGCGAGGGCAGCGGGTATGTCGCCCTTGCGATAGGCAGCGATGGCTTCCTGCGCGAGTTCGCTGGTGTCGGCTTCCTTTGGGCGGACGGGTTGGGCGGAGGCGTGGGCCACGGCGAGGAGTGTGGTGAGGGCGAGAGCGATGGATTTCATGGTAAAGAAAGGTCACCGAGCGGACGTGACGAACTTGAGACGGCAGTAATCTTCGTAACGATGGAAAGACGGCAGCGTGAGCGGCGCGCAGCTCGTGAGGTCTGGCGCATCGAAGTTCTTCGAGTAGTCATAGCGGCACAGGGCGAAGCGCCAGGTGTCGCCCGTTTTCGGCCCGCCGTTGGTGCGGTGAAAGTCCTTCCACGGGATGCGCCCCTCGACGGACCAGCCTGTGTCGTTGTCCCGCCAGTTGTTCAAGGTCCCGCGCAGCAGCACGCCCGTCTTCATCGCGAACTTACCGTCCTCGGTCGAGCTGAGAGCGCGCCGCAAGCCACCCGCGCCGCGCGAGGGCATGAAGCAGTGGAACTGCGCGTTGAGCGGGTTGATTTGGAATTCGTAGTAGGCGTTGCTCTGCTCACTCGGCTTGAAGAACAGCTCGAAGACGTCGTTGTCCCAAAGGTGGCCGTTGGTTTTGCGCTCGTCGGCGTAGAGGTCGGCGTCCTCCATCTCGGCGTGGAAGTAAAGGTATTCGTCGTCCCAGAGCAGGCGGGCCTTAGTCGCGGTCTTGCTGGGACGCTTGGCCCAGAATGCGCCGAATGACTTGATGACGACCGCTTGCTGCCAAGCGGGTTCGTCGGCCTTGCCATCGAGTTTGATGGGACCCGTGGCACGGCGGCATTCGTGGTCCGTGGGAATCTCGAAGGGCGCGGCGGCGGCACTGGCAGATGCAACAAGACCGAGCAACAGGCCGATGAGCAAAACGGGCTTCATCCGCAAACGATAGGAACCAATCGCCGGTGCGTAAATCTTGAACTTGCCCGGTGCTTCTGGCGGCCAAAACCCCGAATTGACTGACTCCTGCCCGCCGCTATGCTCCGCGTCTCTTTATGGCGAAGCTGACAGTCCGAGATCTGAATGTGCGTAACAAGCGCGTCTTCGTGCGCGTGGATTACAATGTCCCGATGGAGGAGAAGGACGGGCAGATGGTCATCAACGACGCCACTCGCATCAAGGAAACTCTCCCCACGCTCGACCTGCTCATCGCCGGCGGTGCGCGAATTATCCTCGCCGCCCACCTCGGTCGGCCCAAGGGCAAGCGTGAGCCGTCCATGTCCCTGCGCCCCGTCGCAGCCAAGCTGGCGGACCTCATCAACCGGCCCGTCGCCTTCGTGGACGACTGCATCGGCGAGAAGGTCGAGAAGACCGTGGGCGCGCTGAAGGAAGGCGACATCCTCGTGCTGGAGAACACTCGCTATTACGACCAGGAAGAGGCCAACGAACCTGCGTTCTCCGAGCAGCTTGCCAAGGTCGCGGACATTTACGTGAACGACGCGTTCGGCGCGGCGCACCGGGCGCACGCGAGCACCGAAGGCGTGGCGCGCGTGGTCGCGGCGCGTGGTGGGCAGTGCGCTGCAGGCCTGCTCATGGAGCGCGAGCTGAAGTTCCTCGGCGACGAGTTGGAAGCCCCGGCGCGGCCCTTCGTCGTCATCCTCGGCGGCGCGAAAGTGTCGGACAAGATTCGCGTCATTGACCGCCTGCTGGAGAAGGCCGACACGATTCTCATCGGCGGCGCGATGGCCTACACCTTCAAGCTCGCAATGGGCTACGGCGTCGGCAAATCACTCGTCGAGCCGGACGCCACCCGCACCGCCGTCCGCGCGCTGGCCAAGGCCGCTGACCGGGGCGTGAAGTTTCTCCTCCCGACCGACAACGTCGTCGCCACGCCCGTGGACAGCGGCAAGGTCAACAAAAAGGGCCGCGCCGTCTTCGAGTTCACCAACCCGCGCGTGAACGCCGGCGCAGACATCGCCGACGCGGACGAGGGCTTCGACATCGGCCCGGCGACGGCTGCGCGTTACGCGTCGGTCGTGCGCGGCGCGAAGACCGTGTTGTGGAACGGCCCGATGGGGATGTTCGAGGACAAGCGATTTGCGGAGGGCACCAATGTCGTCGCGCTTGCGGTGGTGGAAGCCACGCAGAAGCACGGCGCGAAGACCATCATCGGCGGCGGTGACAGCGTGAAGGCGCTGAACCAAGCCGGCCTCGGTGACCAAGTGACGTTCATGAGCACCGGCGGCGGCGCGAGTCTCGAGTTCCTCGAAGGCAAGGAACTGCCGGGTGTGGCGGCGCTGACGAACAAGTAATTTCTCAACCCACTTCAACTCATCTCAACGATGGACAAAGAACGCAAACTCATCATCGCCGGCAACTGGAAGATGAACAAAACTGTCGCCGAGGGCTTGGACCTCGTCGCCGCATTGAAGCGCGAGCTGACCAGCGTGAAGGAAGTGGACATCGTCGTCTGCCCGCCCTTCACCGCGCTGGAGTCCATCTCCAAGGCCATCGAAGGCTCCAACCTCCGCCTCGGCGCGCAGAACATGAGCGAGCACAACTTCGGCGCGCACACCGGTGAGACGTGCGCCGGGATGCTCAAGGAGTTCCTCGTCCGCTACGTCATCCTCGGCCACTCCGAGCGCCGCCAGTATCAGTTGGAAGGCGATCCGCTCATCGCCAAGAAAGCCGCCGCCGCCCTCGCCGCGTCGCTCAAGCCCATCGTCTGCGTCGGCGAGAAACTCGAGGAGCGCGAGGCCGGCAAGACCGAGCAGGTTGTCGAGACGCAAGTGCGCGGCAGCCTGGCCGGGCTGACGAAGGAGCACATGGAGGAGACCATCCTCGCCTACGAACCCGTCTGGGCCATCGGCACCGGGAAGACCGCCACCACGCAGCAGGCGCAGGACGTTCACGCGTTCATCCGCCGCGTGCTCACGGAGATGTTTGACGAAGCCACGGCCCGGGGCGTCCGCATCCAATATGGCGGCAGCGTGAAGCCCGGCAACGCTCGCGAGTTGATGAGCCAACCCGACGTGGACGGAGCGCTCGTGGGCGGCGCATCGCTGGCCGCGCGCGACTTTGCGGACATTGTGAAGAATTCGATTTGAGAGAACAAGTGAACCACTGGCCCGCACTAATAGGTGCGCAGTGCTTGTTTCATTAGTGCCAGTCAGTGCAGATTAGTGGTTAGTTGAATCGCGGTTTCCTGAAAGACAAGACTATGAGTTTCGTTGCCGGACTTTTGACCGCTGTCCTCGTGCTGGACAGCCTGTTCCTCATCCTCCTCATCCTCGTGCAGCTTCCGAAGAAGGAAGCCGGCGTGGGCCAAGCCTTCGGCGGCGGCGCGACCGATGCGCTCTTCGGCGCGGGCACCGGCAATGCGCTGACCAACATGACCAAGTATGCCGCCGGCATCTTCCTCACTCTGTGCCTCGTGCTTTACATCATGGGCGGCCAAGCTCGGAAGGCTGGCAGCGGCGTGCGCGACGCACTTAAGAAAGAGCAGACAGGCTCCGTGCTGCCGCCGAAAGCTCCGGCACCGACCACGCTCACTGCTCCGCCCGTGGCATTGCCGCCGAAATCTATTCTCAACACCGCACCTGTCGCAACGAACGCCCCGGCTGCCAAGACCGCTCCTGCCTCAGCGCCGACTTTGCTAACCGCGACCAACGCGGCTGCACCGAAGGCCAGCGCGCCAGTCACGACTCCGCCCTCGACAACGCCTCCGGCAAAAAAATAACTTCGGCCTCATGCCGACCAAGCCAAACGCCCTGAGCCAACTGCTCCGGGCGTTTTGCTTTTCCCCTCCTGCTCCTCTGAGCGGCGGCGGAAAGAGCAGGAGTTTCGCGCTCCGCGCCTTTTGCCTTTTACCTTTTGCCTTTTGCCTTCTCCTCTTGGGCTGCACCCGCTCCGACCCGCCCGCAGACCTCGTCCTCATCAACGGCGCGGAGCCCGACTCCCTCGACCCCGCCATCATCTCCACGCAAACGGAGATGCGCATCGTGAAGGCGCTCTTCGAGGGTCTCACGCGACTGGAAGGCAAGAACGCCACTGCCGAACCCGCGCTCGCGCAGCGCTGGGACATGTCACCCGATGGCGCGGTTTACACCTTTCACCTCCGCACGAACGCCGTCTGGTCCACCGGCCAGCCCATCACCGCGGAAGATGTCGTCTGGTCGTGGCGGCGCGCGCTCGACCCCGTGACCGGGGCGGAATACGCCAGCCAGCTTTTCTTCATCAAGGGTGCGGAGGATTACTCCACGGGCAAGACCAATGCCGCCACCGGCAAGCCCTTCACGCCCGATGACATCGCCGTGCGCGCACTCGACCCGCACACGCTGCGCGTCGAGTTGATTGGCCCGACCGCCTTCTTCCTCGACCTCTGCGCGTTCCCGACGCTCGCGGTCGTGCCGCGATTCTGGATTGAAAAGCACGGCGACCGCTGGCTCCTCTCGCAGCCCGTGCCGTGCAATGGGACTTACACCATCGAGTTCTGGCGGCTCAACGACCGCGTTCGACTACGGCGCAATTCTCGCCACTGGGACGCCGCGAACATCTGCAGCGAACTCGTGGACTTCCTCCCCATCAAGTCCTCGACCACCGCGCTCAACCTCTACGAGACCGGCGCGGCGGACGTCATCTGGGACAAGAACCTTGTGCCGAACGAACTAATGGACGTGCTGGGCAAGCGTCCCGACTGCCACAAGTTCGACTACCTCGGCGCCTACTTCTTCCGCTTCAACGTGAAGCGCAAGCCCTTCACCGACGTGCGCGTGCGCAAGGCCTTCGCCCTCGCGGTGGACCGGCAGAAGCTCGTCCACAAAATCACCCGCAGCGGCGAGACGCCGACCTCGCACTTCACGCCGAAAGGCATGGGCGTCTATGAGCCGCCCGACGGCTGGGGCTACGACCCCGAGCAGGCGCGCAAGCTTCTCGCCGAGGCCGGTTTCCCCGGTGGTAAGGACTTCCCGCCTTTCCACTACCTCTTCAAGACCGACAAGCTCGACGAGCAGGTGGGCGTGGAGTTGCAGGAGATTTGGCGCAAGGAACTCGGCGTGAAGATGGAGCTGCGTGCGATGGAGCCGAAGGTTTATTACAGTGCTCAGAGCGCGCTGGACTACGACCTGAGCCGCAGCAGTTGGATCGGCGACTACAACGACCCGAACACGTTCCTCGACATGTTCATGAGTGGCAGCGGCAACAACCGCACGGGCTGGTCAAACCCGACCTACGACAACCTCATCCGCACCGCCAACCTCCAGACCGACCCGAAGCAACGCGCCGCGCTCCTCCGCCAGGCCGAGACGCTGCTCATCCGCGACGACCTCCCCATCGTGCCGCTGTGGTTCTACGCCGGCGTGAACTTCTTCGACCCGAAACGCATCGAAGGCATCCACGCGAACCTGCTCGATGAACATCCCATCCACACCATCCGCAGGAAGAAGTGATTAGTCAGGACCGACGCCGTGGCCGCTGAGCACTAATCACTTCCCTCCGCTTCGGCCAAACCACTCCCTCAGCCCCGCCAACGCCTTCGCCCGGTGGCTGATCCCATGCTTCACGTCCTCTCCCAGTTCGGCGAAGGACTGGTCGCGTCCAGTGGGAATGAACAACGGATCGTAGCCGAAGCCACCTTTGCCACGCGGGGCAAAATCAATCCACCCCTCGCACGCCCCGTCGAACAAGTGCGGCTCTTTCTGGCCATCCCCGCTGGGGAAAAACTCCACCAATGCCAGCGCGCAGCGGAAGCGCGCGGTCCGCTTCTCCCGCGGCACGGTCACCAGCAACCGCAACAGCTTCGCGTTGTTGTCCGCGTCCGGGCTGTTGCCGTCCCTACCCGATTCCATCGCTGCGAACCGCGCGGAATGGACGCCGGGCGCGCCGCCCAGCGCGTCCACCTCCAGACCGGAGTCGTCCGCCAGGACGAACGTGCGCGCGGCCCCGATAGTGGGGCGGCCGTCCTGGCTGCCTCCGGCCTGCAAGGAAGCAGCCAGCCAGTGGGACAACGACTCCGCCTTCTTGAGCGCATTGCCCGCGAACGTGTCCGCGTCCTCGACGGCGATCGGAGCGGCGGGGAATTCCGCAAGCAATGGCCGACACGCAAAGCCGGTGCCGAGGATGGCCTGGATTTCCGCGACCTTGTGCGCGTTGCGCGTGGCGATGAGCAGCGTCGTCATGCCGCGAGGCTACAACGACTGACGGACGCGATACAGGCGCGAGATCGGCGCGGTGAGCACCGAGTCGCTCCCGCCATCACGCGGAGGCGGACGGAGGCGGACGGACGGAAACGAGCTTGCCGCCGGGGAGGACGCGGAGCCGCTGGCCGCGCCAGACCACGGTGTTGCCGAGGAAGGCCAGCGCCCAGATGGGGACTTGGAGAAGGTCTTTGAGCGGGGCAAGCACTGCTGCAAAGCTCAAGTTGCCAGTGCAACGAGCGGACAGGTGGGCTGCCAACAGAATCCTGATTAGCATGAACGCCGCTAAAACTATCAGCGCCGACTCTACCTGAAGAGAGAGCATGCGGAGTTCGTGGCCCTTCGCGAAGAGAACCATGAACGATTCGACCATAGCGGCTGTGGCCCACCACGTCGCGTTGCTCAGGATGCTGAAGAAATACGGCACGGGCTGGCAGACGCGGATGGTGCGCGCCCAGCGGAGTTGGTGCGCCCAGACTTCGCGCCAGCCTTGCTCCCGCTCGCGGCACTCGACGACCACGGGGCACAGCTCGATGCGATAGCCGCGCTTCGCGATTTGATTGCCGAGCTGGTAGTCGTCGGCGAGGTAGTCCACCAGCGCGCGGAAGCCGCCGATTTCATTGAGCTGCTGGCGGCGCGTGGCCATCACCGCGCCGAGGGCGAAGTCCAGCGGCTTGAGCGAGCGGGACTGGAGCACCTGGCTCCAGAAGTCCGCGTTCACCGCCACGGCCTCCCACTGCATCGCAAGCGTGGTCGGGTTGGTCAGCGCGTAGAAACAGTTCACGAGGCCGGCCTGCGGGTCGCGGAGGGGCTGGAGGACTTGGGCGAGGAAGTCCGGCGGCACGCGCGTGTCGGCGTCGCTGACGATGAAGTGGTCGTGCTGCGCGAGGCGTTCGAGGTGGACGAGCGTGGAGACCTTGGCGTTGGGGCCGAGTTGCTCGGGGCAGAGGACGAGCTGGGCGTTGGCCTGCGGATGCTCGGCGATGAGCTTGCGGACAAGATCACACACGGGGTCTTCCGCTGCGGCGACGCCGAAGAGGAGTTGCACGGGGCCGCGATAGTCTTGCTGGAACCAGCTCTCCAGACAACCACGCGTCTCGGGGTCGAGGCCCTTGAGCGGCTTGAGCAGCGTGACGCCGGGGGTGAAGGAGATGTCCGCCGCGCGCTGGTGGAGCGGGAAGCGTCGTGCGGCCAGCCACTGCCAGAGCGTGATGACGAGGCTCAGGAGCGCGAGCGCGGCGAGGATGACGTGCAGGACCACAGTTCGCTCCGACTCAAATCTGATCCGACGACACCTTGCGCGTGACCTCCTCGAGCGTGGTCTCGCCAGCCAGCGCGCGGGCGAGGCCGTTTTGCCAGAGCGTCCTCATGCCTTGTTCGGCGGCGATTTGCTGGATGTGGCGGGTGGCCCGCTTCTCCATGACAGCGTCGCGGACGGGTTCGCCGACCTCGAGCAGTTCGGTGATGGAGAAGCGCCCGCTGTAGCCGGAGTCCTTGCACTCGGGGCAGCCAGAGCCTTTGCGGAACGATGCATTTTCAATCTCCTCCGCCGTGAGCGAGCGCAGGAGCGCAGCCTCCGGCTCGTAGGGCATGGCGCAGGAGGTGCAGTTCTTCCGCACGAGGCGCACGCCCATCACGCCCAGGATGCTCGAGGAGAGGAGGAACGGCTCGATGCCCATGTTGATGAGGCGCGCGAAGACGCCGGCGGTGGTGCCGCTGTGGACGGTGCTGATGACCAAGTGCCCGGTGAGACCTGCCTGCACGGCGATGCCCGCCGTCTCCGGGTCGCGAATCTCGCCGACCATGATGATCTGCGGATCCTGCCGCATGAGCGAGCGTAGCGCGCTGGCAAAGGTGAAGTCCTGCGCAGGGTTTAACTGCGCCTGGCTCACCGTCGGGATGAGCACTTCGACGGGGTCCTCGACAGAGTTAATGGCGACGGAGGTGCCGTGCTTGGAGAGGAGGTAGTGCAGCGCGCAGTAGATGGCGGTGGTCTTGCCGGAGCCGGTGGGGCCGGTGAGGAGGATGAGGCCGTTGGGCTTGTTGACGAGGTTGATGAACTTCTCCTTGGTCTCCGGATCGAGGCCGAGTTTATCAATGTCGAAGCTCCGTGTGCTCGGGTCGAAGATACGGCAGACGACCTTCTCGCCGAGCACGGTGGGGAAGATGGAGACGCGGAGCTGCACGTTGTTGAACTCCGGCCCCATATTGACCTTCCCGTCCTGCGGCACGCCGCTGATGTGGGAGGCAAGGTTGGCCATGACCTTGAATCGCCCGCCAATCTTGTCCTTCAACTCGCTGGGCAGGTGGACCATCTCGATGAGCTGGCCGGTGACGCGGATGCGCACGGCCATGGACTCCTCCCACGGCTCGAAGTGGATGTCGCTCGCGCCCGCGTCCACGGCATCGTGGACGATGTAGTCGACGAGCGTGCTGATGTCAGCGTCGAGCTGCGTGGGGAGCGACTGGAGGTAGGCGTTGGTGTGGCTCATGGCACATTGGGTTGATACGGACCGAGGTTGTGGAAGATACAGTTAGTTTGGCGAGCAATAAACTGGCTCTCCGTCGGCACCGGGCGCATCTCACTTTCTTGCAGAGACAGCTTTGCTTTAACGCGGAGACGCAGAGGACGCGGAGGAGCGCAGAGAGGGAGCGACCGATCGGCACTCGCTCGCTGGGCGGCCGCACCTGTTTTCTCTGCGCAACTCCGCGTTAAAGTCAGGACTGCCCTTTCACTTCATCCCGCGGCAGTGCTGGAATCGGCCAGCTGTGGCGTCGCATTTCGATGGGAATTGAATTTGTCCTGGCTCGGTCGGGCGCGGCATAGTCTCTCGCGTGAAAGCTCTCCCGACAGCCGCGCTGTTCCTGCTGATGTTCGCCGCACAGCCCGCCTACGCGCAGGAGGAATTGCTTCAAAGGCTCGACGACTCGCTGAGTTATCAGTCGTCGAAGGGCTTCTTCCGCTCCGAACTCAGCGGGTTGGTGGACATCGAGGGCTACTTCATTGACCACCGTCCGCCGGGCCTGCTCTTCGGCAACGCGGACTTGTTCAACCCGCGCCTCTCGCTCTTCCTCGACACGCATCTCGGCGAGCAGTTTTACAGCCTCGTGCAGTTCCGCGCGGACCGCGGCTTCGACCCGCGCACGGTGCCCGATGGCGATGTGCGCTTCGACGAATACCTGCTGCGCTGGACACCGTGGGCGGACGGGCGGCTGAACGTGCAAGCGGGCAAGTTCGCCACCGTCTTCGGCAAGTGGGTGCAGCGGCACGACTCGTGGCAGAACCCCTTCATCACCGCGCCGCTGGCTTACGAGAACGTCACGACCGTCACCGACCAAGCCGCGCCCGGCACACGCGCTGCGTTCTTGGGCCGGCGCAATCTGCCCGACCAAAAGGCCACATGGCTTCCCGTCGTGTGGGGCCCGGCTTACAGCAGCGGCGCGAGTGCGTTCGGGCAGTTGAACAAGTTCAACTACGCCTTCGAGTTCAAGAACGCCGCCATCTCTGCACGTCCGACCGCGTGGGATGCGCAGGACTTGGGCTGGGAAAATCCGACCGTTTCCGCGCGCCTTGCGCACACACCAAACGCCGCGTGGAACTACGGCGTCTCCGCCAGCCATGGCGCGTATCTGCTCCCGGCGGCAGACGCGACGGTGCCGGGCGGATACGGTCGTAACAGCTACCGGCAGACGACCATCGGGACGGACCTCTCGTGGTCGCACCACGGCTGGCAGGTCTGGGGCGAGGCGATAGTGGCGCGCTTTCAAGTCCCGAACGTCGGCAACGCGGACACGTTCACCTATTTCATCGAGACCAAATACAAGTTCACCCCAAACCTCTTCGCCGCCGTCCGCTGGAACCAGCAACTCTTCGACACCGTGCCGGATGGCGCGGGCGGCGCGCAGCATTGGGACCGGAATGTCTTCCGAGTGGACACCGCGCTGGGCTACCGCTTCACACGCCATCTGCAAGGGAAGCTCCAATACAGCTTTTTGCACGAAAACGGCCCAATTCAGCAAGGTGAGCAGCTTTTGGCCGCGCAACTGACGATAAAGTTCTGAAAGTGGCTGCGGCTCAGGGCAGCCTTCCAGCCTTTTCTTGCGTTCGTGACGAGGGAAGAACCTCGGTTATTTGTGCTTGGGTTTGGCCTCCGGTTTCGTCAAAGTGTGGGACGAAAGATAAATTATGGCACGAACGCAAATGACTTGGCAGCGGATCAATTGGTATAACTCGGTGTTCCTCGTCGGCACGTTGGCCGTCACGTTGACGGCGGTGCCCGTTTACCTCTGGAACCACGGGCTCGCCCCTTTCCAAGCCGGGCTGTTCGTCCTGTTCTTCATCCTCACGGGCCTGAGCATCACGCTGGGCTACCACCGGCTCTTCTCCCATCACGCCTTCCAAGCCTCCTGGCCGGTGCGGCTGCTGACGCTCATCTTCGGGGCGGCGGCCTTCGAGAACTCCGCGCTGTGCTGGTGCTCCGACCACCGGCAGCACCACAAGCACACCGACCACGAGGAAGACCCCTACGACATCTCGAAGGGATTCTTCCACGCCCACATGGGATGGATCATGTTCAAGCTGGGCGAACCGCCTTCCTTCGCCAGCGTGCCGGACCTCGAGCGCGACCCGCTGGTGCGGTGGCAGCAGAAGTATTGCGTGCCCATCGGGGTGCTCGCGGGCCTCGTCCTGCCCGCCGTCTTGGGCTGGCTCTGGGGCGGTGCGGACGCGGCCCTCGGCGCGTTCCTCATCGCCGGCGTGGCGCGCACCGTCTTCGTCCACCACTCCACGTTCTTCATCAACTCCCTCTGCCACATGCTCGGCAAGCAACCTTACTCCGACCGCTGCACCGCGCGGGATAGTTGGTTCCTAGCCTTCTTCACCTTCGGCGAGGGCTACCACAACTTCCACCACGCCTTCCAGCATGACTACCGCAACGGCGTGAAGGCGTGGCAGTTCGACCCGACCAAATGGACCATCTGGCTGCTCTCCAAGCTCGGCATGGCTTCGCAGCTCCGCAGCGTCCCCGACGAGCGCATCCGCCACGCCGAGATCACCGAGCAACAGCGTCAGCTTGCGACGAAGATGGCCGCGCTGCCCGCTGCCACGGTCGCGCCCCTGCGCGCCGAGGTCGAGGTTGTGCAGGCCCGGCTTCACGAGGCATTCGAGCGCTGGGAAAAGCTCGAGGCCGAATACCGCCGGGCAATGGAAAAGAAGATCGAGGCCTCCCGCGAAAAGGTAGCCCAGCTCTCCCATGACTTCCGCGAGGCGCGGGAGAAGCTCGTCGCCGTCTTCCACGAATGGGAACAGACCCGTTCCTCCGCGCTCACAGCGATGCTCGCGGGCGCGTAGTCCAATCTGAAAAGCAAAGCGGGCGGCGAAGGTGACTTCGCCGCCCGTTGCTTTTTCAGAAGGCCTACTTCGTCTGCTTCACCTTCACCCACTTGCCGGACTTGCCGGATGACAGCACCGCGTCCACGACGTAGTCCGTCGCGAGGCCGTCCTTAAAGTCCGGCTTCGCGCCCTTGCCGCTTTCGAGGCCCTTGATGAACTCCACGACCGCATGGACGAAGCTGTGCTCGTAGCCGAGCTGAAGGCCGGGCACCCACCACTTGCCGCAGTAGGGATGGTCGCCGTCGCTGACGTGGACGCTCTTCCAGCCGCGCTCCGTGCCGACATCCTTGTAATCAAAAATCTGGAGCCGGTGCAGGTCATGCAGGTCCCACTTCAGGCTCATGTTCTCGCCGTTGATCTCGAACGTGTAGAGCGCCTTGTGGCCGCGCGCGTAGCGCGTGGACTCGAACAGCCCGAGCGACCCGTTGTTGAAGCGGCACATAAACGCGCACGCGTCATCAATGCTCACCTTCTCCACCTTGCCCGTCAGCGTGTGCTTGCGCTCCTTGATGAACGTCTCGGTCATCGCGGTCACGTTCTTGATGCCGCCGTTGAGCCACATCGCGGTGTCAATGCAGTGCGCGAGCAAATCGCCCGTCACGCCGCTGCCGGAGACCTTCGCATCGAGCCGCCAGAGGCCCGTGCCGCCCTGCGGAAGCTCGGGGTTGATCGTCCAGTCCTGGAGGAAGTTCGCGCGATAGTGGAAGACTTTGCCCAGCTTGCCGGAATCAATCAGCTCCTTCGCCAGCGTGACGGCGGGGCAGCGGCGGTAGTTATACCAGACCATGTTGGCGACGCCGGCCTTCTTGATCGCAGCGACCATCTTCTCGGCCTCCTTGCCATTCAAGCCGAGCGGCTTCTCGCACAGGATCATCTTGCCGGCCTTCGCAGCGGCGATGGCTTGCTCGGCGTGGAGGTTGTTCGGCGTGGCGATGTCGATGACATCAATGTCGTCGCGCGCGATGAGCTTCTTCCAGTCCGTCTCGATGGACTTGTAGCCCCACTTGTCGGCGAAAGCCTGCGCGGCGACGGCGTCGCGACCGCACACGGCTTGCAGCACGATTTCGTGTTCGCTGGGGAAGAAATGCCCGACCTGGGCGAAGGCGTTGGAGTGGGCGCGGCCCATGAAGCCGTAGCCGATGAGACCGATGCGGAGTTTTTTCTTGGCCATAAGTGCGTGTGCGTTGAGTTGGTGACGGACAGCTCCAAAGCCTCCCGCGCAGCGTGCCGGACTGGCGATGGAGCGCGCGGATTCCACAACGCGTTTCCCGTGAAGTCAATCCTTCTCCCGGGCGGGATGAGGTTTCAGCGGCGCAGCACAAACTCCTTCGCGTTCACCAAACCCCACAGGACGTCCTCGACGCCCGCGCGCCGGTCCTTCGCCTGCTCGATGTGCGCGAGGGTCTTCGTCAGCTCCGTCGCGGACGGTGAGCGGGTGAGGGTGGTCCAGTAGAGTTCCTCGGCCCCGGCGCGGTTGGGCTTGCCCGAGTCCAGCAGCCCGCCGAGACGGTTGTCGGAGCGCGTGAGCAGCTCGTTCACCGCCGGGCCGGACAACATGAAGAACGCCTGGCCTAGGCTCGTGTCCGTGGAGCGCTCGCACTCGCAGGTGAGCAGGCGCGGCGGCTTGCCGAACATCGCGAGGAACACATCCGGGGACATCTGCGCGCGCTTGCCGCGCCGGCCCTCGATGCGCGCGCCGGGCAACTCCGCCGCGCGCGTGCCGGTGGGGAAGCCCTTGAACTCAGCCGCCACGCCCGCGACCTGGTGCAACGTGTCGAACATCTGCTCCGCCGTGAGCCGGCGCAGCGGGGCGCGGGCGTAGTTGAGTTCGTCGGTCGCGTTCGTGTCGTTCGGCTCGCTGCCCGTTTGATACGCGCGCGAGTTCATCACGAGCCGGATGACGTGGCGCAGGCTGAAGCCGCTCTGCACAAACTCCTTCGTCAGCCCGTCCAGCAGCGCGGGGTGCGACGCCGGGTTCGTCGCGCGGAAGTCGTCAATCGGGTCGACGATGCCGCGGCCCATGAGGTGGAACCAGATGCGGTTGACCTGCGCGCGGGCGAAGAGCGGGTTGTCGGCGCGGGTCATCCACACGGCGAGCGCTTCGAGTTCGTCCTGCTGCTCGAAGTCCAGCTTCGCCGCGCCGAGGAAGCGCGGCTCGGCGGCCTTCTCCGTGCGCGGGTTCGTCACGGTGCCCTTGCGGGAGAGATAGACAATCTGCTCGCCGATGAACTCGTGCTTGTCGTTCGTGTCGCGGCGTTTGTTCTCCAGAATCTTGTAGTCCACGCGGGCGAAGAGCGCGGCCCAGTCGTAGTAATCGTCCTGCGTCCAGCGGTCGAACGGGTGGTTGTGGCATTGCGCGCACTGGAGCCGCGTGCCGAGGAAGACCTGCGCCGCCGCCTCCGCGCGGATGACGGGCGTGCGGTTGGCGCGGTAGAAATTCGCCTCCGGGTTCGCGTAGGTGCTGCCGCGCGACGCGATCAGCTCGCGGGCGAACTGGTCCATCGGCTTGCCGCTGGCGATGCTCGCGCGCAGCCAGCGGTGGAAGTCCTGCATGCCCTTCGCGTCGAGCGTCTTCTCCTCCACGCGCAGCAGGTCGGCCCACTTGAGCGCCCAGAAGTCGGCGAACTCCGTGCGTTCGAGCAGTTCGTCAATCAGCCTGGTGCGCTTCATCCGCCCGTTAACCGTCGAGTTGATGACAAACCGTTTCGCCTCCTCTGCCGTCGGCAGGATGCCGAGCAAGTCGAGGTAAGCGCGGCGCAAGAAAACTTCATCACCCGCCAACGCACTCGGGTTCATCCGCAGCGTTTTCAGCTTCGCGAAGACGTGCTCGTCCACGAAGTTCTGCGGTTGCGTCCCGGCCCACTTGAAGCCGGGCCGCGCGGGCACGAAGGCCAGCCGCACCGGCTCCTGCAAGTGCAGGAAGCGCACGAGCACCGCCGTCTCCCCGGACTCCTTGCGCGTCACGCGGCCGGTGGCCGAGACATCGGCCACGGCCACGTTCACGACCTCGTAGCAGGCGATGTCCGTCACGTCACGGGCCGAGCCGTCGGAGAACTTCGCCGTGACCTTCACCGCGACCGCGCTGGCTGGCTCAATGAGGAACTGCTCGCGTGGCGTGACTTCCAGCTTCACCAGCGTCGGTGCGCCGGGCGATTTACGTTGCGCGCCGGCGGCAATCCATTCGCGCAAGGTGCGGTATTCCCACGACTCCTTGTCGAAGCGCTTGCCGCCCTCGTGCGCGACGGCCTGCGTGGCTTTTTGCAGCAAGAGGCTGTCGTCCGGCGACAGCACGTTCACCCGCCGACCGAACTGGTCACGCACCAGCGCCGCGTGGTCGTAGTCGAGGTCGCCGCCGCGCAGAGACAGCTTGAAACCGCCCTTGCCTGTGGCGTTGCCATGGCAGGTGCCGAGGTTGCAGCCAGCCTTGGAAATGACCGCAGCCACATCGGTCTGGAAGGTGACGGGGGCCGCGGGCAATGAGTCGGCCACCGCCAGCCAGAGGGCAGCGAGGGAAGACCATTGGCGGCGCGTCGCGGAGTTCACGGTGAAAAAGTAGTGCCCAATCGAGTGCTTGCACAGACGTGATTCGCGGTGCGGGGTTTCACAGGAGGCTGGATTCGCGCCCACGGTTTCCCCTTGAGCCGCCTTCCCCCTGCCGCGATAACTGCCGCGCTGATGAACATCTACGAAGAATTGCAGTGGCGCGGGCTCGTCTCGGATTGCACGGACGCGGAGGAGTTGCAGCGGCAGCTCGCCGCGCGCCCGGTCACGCTCTACTGCGGCTTCGACCCCACGGCGGATTCACTCCACGTCGGCTCGCTCGTGCCGTTGCTCGCGCTGCGCCGTTTCCAGAACGCCGGGCATTGCCCCATCGCCGTCGCGGGCGGCGCGACGGGCAGCATCGGTGACCCGAGCGGCAAGACCGCCGAGCGCCAGCTCCTCACGAAGGAGCAAATCTCTGCGAACGTGGACGCCGTCCGCCCGCAGCTTGCGCGCTTGCTGGACTTCAACGTCCAGCCCAACCGCGCCTCGCTCGTGGACAACGCGGACTGGACCGCTGGCATCAGCTTCCTGGATTTCCTCCGCGACATCGGGAAGCACTTTTCGGTCAACATGATGATGGCCAAGGAGTCCGTCCGGGCGCGCATGGAGGACCGCGAG
>SIBB01000026.1 GCA_009695395.1 Pedosphaera sp.
GGGTCGCTCTGGCTCACACCGAAACCGTAGCGGTAGGGCAAACAGTGCGCGTGCTCCTCCGGGATGCCGGGGCCGAGCTTGCCGGGCACGGACAGCGCGGGGTCGGGGCGATGCGGCACCTTGTCAAAGCAGCTCAAGCGCACGCCGAACTCGATGGGATTCCCACTCGCGCGGATGCCCGCGATGATGTCGCACAGGATCCGCGTGCGGTTCTCGAAGCTGCCGCCGAACTTGCCGGGCCGCGTGTGCGCGCCGAGGAACTCGTGCAGCAGATAGCCGTGGCAATGCTTCAAGTCCACGAAGTCCGCGCCCACGTCCCACGCGAGCTGCGCCGCGCGGATGAAGTCCTCGATGAGCCGCTCAATCTCGTCGTCGGTGAAGACCTGCGCGTCGCTCGTGACCTTGAACTTCGGGTCGAGAATCGGATGCCGGAACGCGACACGCGGCTCGTAGGTCGTCTTCCCGTTCGGTTTGCAGAAACGTCCCGAGTGTGTGAGCTGGAATCCGATGACGAGGTCGTCCGTCGTGCCGTAACGCTCCGCGTGCGCCTGCTTCAGGAGGCCGACCAGCTCGGCGATGCCGGCTTTGTTCTGCTCGATGATAATGAGCTGGTTCGGGTTCGCGCGACCGTCGGGGCGCACGGCCATCGCCTCCGCGCCGCAAATCAACTTCGCGCCGCTCTCGCCGAAGCGCTGCCAGCGCCGACGCATTTCGTCGCTCAAGCCACCGGTCGTCGTGCCGTCCCAGCCCTCCATCGGGTGGAGCGCGATGCGGTTGCCGATGGGCTTGCCGTTGACGGTTACGTTCGGCACCGGCTCGGCGAGCGGGGAATTCCCCCTGGCGATGGCGTCTTCGCAAGGCAGCTCAATACCGAGGCCGGCACAGTGCGCGCGGAAGTCCGCGGCCGTCTTCAGCGACGGGATGCGGGTGAGTTTGAAAGGGGCGGACACGAACTGGAGTTGAGCTAAGGCTGACCGCGTTCCGCTACGAACAGCCGCGTAAACTCGCCATCGCTGACGTTGTAATAAATGCGTTTGCCGTCGGCGCTGAAGGCCGGATGAGGGTCGTTGCGCCGCCACGAGAGAGCGCCTTTGCTTTGCACGAAGCTATGGAGCAGCGCCCATTTCCCGCCATTCATATCGGCCACCATGATACCCCACTCGGTCGGTTGACCGCCGACGGTGTCGGTCAGGCCATCCGTGACCATCAGCTTCCCATCGGGGCTTTCTGGGTTCGCGACGTAGTAGCTGTGGATGGAATGGCGGCCCGCCACCGGCGAGACTGGGGCGACGCGGACGTTCGCCTTCCACGGAGCGACGGGATCACCCAGTAGCGCTGCAGCCACGAGCGGAAACGAGATAAGGAGGAGCAGGCAGAGCGGGAATTTCATAGTGACCATGTGCGCGCGGCGAGACCTTCGCAGACTTTATGAAGCCGGGTGCTTGGAAACAAGCGGGGAGGTGGGGTGGCCGACGGGATTCGAACCCGCAACAACAGGCTCCACAAGCCTGGACTCTACCATTGAGCTACGACCACCAGTCGCACGCCGCTGAATCTAGGAAAATGACGTGCGCGGGTCAAGTGCCCCCTCAAGTGCGCCCTCACATCGGGCGCGTCCACGCCTTCCGTGGAAGGCACGCGCACGCCGCGCACGACCGGCCCGAGGCTCCTACGCCCCCAGGAAATCAAACACCGCGAGCCGTCCTCCATCCTCCAGCGAGAGCAACACCCGCAGGCCGGGGGTGAGTTCGACGTGATGGCCGTGGCGTAGGTAGTCCCTCGTGTCCACGAGCACCATGTCAGCATTGCTCTGGTTTACGAGATACCAGCGGCCTTGGTGGAAGGTGAAGTAGCCCACGGGCTCGCGCTTGGCGTCGAGCGGGGAGACGTTGGAGCGGGCGTGCCATGGGTAGAGATACTGGCCGTTCCAGACGGTGAGGGAGTGTTCGTCGTCCTTGAAGTCCAGCGTCTCGCTGCCAGGGCGTTTGATATGGCGGAGGAACGCCGCCACGGGCACGGGGGCGGCGAGCTTGCGTTTGCTGAACGGGCAATCGAGCGGCAAACCCTGCGCGACGATGAACCAGTTTTTCCCGTCGGGGCTCGGGTGAATCAGGTCGAGGGTCTTCTGCAAGGCCTTCTCCCATTCGCTAGCGCTAGCGCGCAGGTGCGGCGCGTGTAGGCCCACCACGAAGGTCTTGATGAAGAGCTTCTGCAAGTAGGGCCCCAACCGGGACACGGGAATCTCCGGCCCCGGCTTCAAATGGTTCGTCGCATCTGTCGGGTGCTCCACGTAAAGCGCCTGCGCGCCCATGCTCAACAAGTCGTCCTCCTCCGGCGACCGCGTGCTGCGCACCTTTGGGCCCATCAGCGGGTGCCGCAGCAGCAGGCTCTCGTAGATCAAGACCGCCAGCGCGTGCAAATCCGTCTCGATGCTCGGCTGCTTCTTCCCGGCCACCACTTCCGGGGCGATGTAACCCGGCGTGCCCATCACCGTCGGTGGCGCGAGGCCGGGCACCACGAGGGAATCGCAATCAATCACAGTCGCGTCACCGTGCTTCGGGTCGATGAGCACGTTGTTGTGGGACAAGTCCGAGTGCGCGAGGCCGGCGAAGTGCAGCCGGCGCACGGAGCTGGCCATCACGGAGCAGCACTGGAGATACGTGAGTAAGTTGCCCCGTTCCTCCTCGGGCACGAGCTTGCGCGACTTCACGCCGGTGAACCACCGGCCTTTCTTCTCGCGCGTGTTGCCGGTGCGGTCCTTGAAGAAAAAGTTGCTGCGATACGCCGGGGCGACGACGCCAAGCACGGGCTTGAAGATGTTATGCCGCTTGATGAAGTCGGCGGGCAGGTTTGGGTCGTTGTCGATGATGCCGACGGGCCAGCAGAAGTGCTTGCGCCAGTAATCCGCCTGCGCGCCGCCGATGGTCGGGTTATAGGGGCCGATAATTTTCTCCAAGCGACGGCGGCGCTCGCCCGGATCCTTCACATGGCCGAAGAAGAAGGCGACGACGTGCTGCTTGTCCTTGGTGAAGAAGACGATTTTCTCGCCGCCGGACGCGAGTGGCTCGCTATCGAACTCCAGCGTGCTGCCGTCCGCGAGCTTGGCTCGGAGGAACTTTTGCTGCGGCGCGCTGGGCAAAGGCGGCGGCGGAGGCGGCGGGGACTTGGGTTTAGAAAGGAGAGCCACGGAGTTTTATTTGGCCACAGATGTCATCTGTGGCTAAAAAGAAATGGTCGGTGGCAGCCGGTGCAACACCGCTACCGTCCGGTCATCGTTCTCGCCGCGCTTCTCGAACTCCAGCCATTGCGCCAGTCCCCACGCGGCGGACTCTTGCAGGAGCGGCGCGAGTTGCAGCAACTGCGCTTTGAAATCCGGCAGCGGCTGGTCCACCCCTTTATAGAACTGCCGGAAGATGTCCGCCGCCTGCTTTTCCAGGGGATAAAACGGGTCCTCGATGCCGTCACTGCACAGGAGCACGCACTCAATCGGCTCGACGGGCGTGATGCAGTCCACGGCCTTGGCCTTCACCCGCGCGCAGTCGTCGGGGACGAAGCAACTGACCTCGCCGCTGTGCGTGCCGCTGTCGCTGGAGCCGAGGCGGGCGGTGGACTGGTCTTTGCGGAGCAGGCAAATCGCGCCGTCGCCAATCTGGTTCGTGAGGAGCAGCTCATGTTGCTCACCGCGATAGTGGAGCGCGGTCAGGAGCGTGCAGCGGAAGTCCTTGGGCGAGCAGCCGGACTTCTTGGCGAGGTCGAGCAGCGCATCGGTGGCGCTGAGGACGGCCTCGGTGACTTTACTGGAGAGATGTTCTTTCAACTTCGTCGCGTCGGCAGCCACAGCGGAGTCCACCTGCTCGGTGGCCGCGAGGAGGAACTCCACGACCCGATGCGCGGCGACGTGGCTGCCGATGCGGCTGTGCTGGCAACTGCCCGCGCCATCGGAGACGCAGAGGACGGTCGCGCGGTCATGAGCATCGCAGGCGAAGGAATCCTCGCGGTGCGTCCCGCCATTCGCGTGCATGCGGCCGCGACGCGATGCCCCGGCCGCGCGCCAGCCAGGGAGGACGCGTTCGAAGGCGACGGCGTCTGCCGCCGCGACCTTCCGCAACTCCGGGGCGTGGGCCGCGATGGCCGAGGGGCACCACGGCTCCTTCGCCGGGAGGTTCTTCCAAGTGGCGGGCTTGGGGCGGGCGGCGGGGGCAGAGGCCGGTGTGCTTTTGGCCGCTGTAGAAGTCGCGGGGTCGGGGGTCGACACGTTGGCAGCCAAGCGTGCTCCCTCGCCCTCGGAGGGAGAGGGCTGGGGTGAGGGTGAAGGCGTGGGAGTCTTGGCGTTGGTGGATGCAACGGAGCCGAGTGGCTTTTCTCCCTCACCCCGTCCCTCTCCCGCTGGGAGAGGGGGAGACGCAGGCAGCGTTTGTGCGGGAGCAGCCTTCACCTTTTCGGGCGGAGCGCAGACCACCGCGCTCGCCGGGACGGTCACGGCGATGGTCGGGGGCTGGAGTTTTATGTCGTCGCGCGGGATGTGGACGGGGGCGGCGGACTCGGCGATGTTGGGCGAAAGCTTGGCGGAGCGGTCGGGGGCGGCGGAAGCTGGGGGAATAGCCTTCGCCGAGCCGGGTTTTGCCTCTGCGGCTATCGAAACGACATCTGATTGTCTCGGAACGGCCTCTGCTGGTCTCGGAACGGCTGCTGATGCAGCAGCAGACGCCGTTTCTACAGCAGCAGAGGGCAAATTTTCACCCGCAGCGGCCTTTCCGACCGCCGCAGACGCCAAGATTCCTGCCGCAGATGCCTCTTTTGCGGCGGATGACGGCTTGTCTGCGGCCGCAGCGGGTGGGCCGGCGGCTTCCGGAACCTTGGGAACGGCATCTTTGCCGTCGGCGGGCTTGTCGGCCTTGGATTTGCGGCACCAGTCAAACATGGCAGGGACGGGAGGGGTGGTTCCGACGCAAGCCGACCGAACCCCCGCCGCGAATCCCCTCTCCCCCGGTGGGGGCGAGGGAGAAGAAGGTGCGGCGGCGGCAAGATGCGCGGGCAATCAAATCCGCCTCCTGACCTCGGCGGCTACGGAATTCACACATGAATCACAATCTGCGGCGGGGGCGGGGGCAGGGAGATGCCTTCCATCGGGGCCGGGGGGGGCGGGGGCATCCCAGGCGCGGCGGGCATCGCGTCGGGGGCGGGGGCGGGGGCGCCGATTTTCTGGCTGGTCTGTTTGATGGAGGCGCTCACCCACTTGAAGAACTGCTTGAAGGCGTCGGGGGTCATTTCCTTCATCACCAAGACGGTGTCGGTGACGTGCTTGAGGACGTCGGGGTCGGCCTTTTCGCCGCAGGCCACGGCAATGAGGTTGCCGGGGCGGCGTTGCTTGACGGTGGCGGCGTGGGCTTCCCAGTCGTCGGTCGGTTCGCCATCGGTGAAGATGAAGATGAGGGGTTTCCAGTCGCCCTTCTTCTCGGGCGTGGTCTTCTGGACTTCGCGGTCCACGCAATCCATGAGGAGCTTCAGGGCCGCGCCGAAGGAGGTGGTTCCACCGGCGCGGATGTCGGGCGGGACGAAGCTGGCGAGCTCGGTGAGGGGGACGACTTGCTGGGCGTTGGCGTCGAAGGTAATGACGCTGAGGTAGGCGCACTCGACGGCGGAGGGGTCGCCCATCAGCTCGTTGTGGAGGGAGCGGATGCCGGACTTCACGGACTCGATGGGCGCGCCGTTCATGGAACCGGAGCAGTCGGCGAGGATGTAAACGGGGAGGCGGCGGACGGACATGGTGTGGCCTTTGGGTTGAGTGGTTGTTTGCTGGCGCGCAGTGTCGGGAGAAGTGGGGGCGGTAGGCAAGGAAAAGTATTCCGTGTTCCGTAAGCCACCCGCGTGCGGTTCCTCACTGAAGACTGAACACTGAATGCTTTCCCCTCCCCCGAGAATTTTCCATCCCGCCTATTGCATTCGGGAAGTCGGTTTCTATAGTTCGCGCCAATTGAACGAAAAATGAGCGAACCCTCTCCCGCCAGCCCTGCCGCTTGGTCCATTCAGGACGCCCGCACCCTTTACAACATCGACCGCTGGGGCGCGCGCTACTTCGACATCAACGACGCCGGGCACGTCGTGGCCCGCCCGCTTCAGGAAGCAGGCGTGGGCGTGGACCTCACGGACATCGTGGAGGAGGCGCGGTCTCGAGGGCTGAAGTTCCCGCTGCTCATCCGGTTTCAGGACATTCTCCGGCACCGCGTCGAGGCGATTAACAAGGCGTTCCGCAACGCCATCGCGGAGTTCAACTTCAACGGCCAGTATCGCGGCGTCTTCCCCATCAAGGTCAACCAGCTCCGCGAGGTCGTGGAGGAAATCCTCGATGCGGGCAAGCCGTTCAACTTCGGCCTCGAGGTGGGCAGCAAGCCGGAGCTCTTCGCCGGCCTCGCGATGCAGAACCAGATGGGCAGCCTCATCATCTGCAACGGCTACAAGGACGCGCAGTTCATCCGCATGGCGCTGATGGGCATCAAGCTCGGCAAGCAGGTCATCATGGTCGTGGAGAAGCTCGAGGAGCTCAAACAAATCATCGCGGTATCGCGGCAGGTGGGCGTGGAACCTCTCATCGGCATCCGCGCGCGGCTCGCGAGCAAGGGCGCGGGCAAGTGGGCGGAGAGCGGCGGAGAGAACGCGAAGTTCGGCCTGAGCACGGCGGAGTTGCTCGCGGCCACGGAGCTGTTGCGCGCGGAGAAGCTGGAGCATTGCTTCAAGCTGCTGCACTTCCACATCGGCTCGCAGGTGCCGGACATCCTCACGGTGAAGAAGGCCGTGCAGGAGGCCTCGCGCTTCTACGCCAAGCTGCACAAGATGGGTTTCCCGGTGGAATACATGGACGTGGGCGGCGGCCTCGGCGTGGACTACGACGGCTCGCGCAGCGCGTTCGACTCCTCGACGAACTACTCGCTCCAAGAATACGCCAACGACATCGTTTACTACATCGCCGACGTGTGCAATGCGGAGAAGGTGCCGCACCCGAACATCGTCAGCGAGAGCGGGCGCGGCATCGTGGCCTACCATTCCGTGCTGCTGGTCGAGGTGTTCGGCACCATCGCGAAGACGAAGGGCGGCGACGCGTTGACCTTCGGCGACACCGAGCACGCCCTCGTCCGCGAGCTGCTCGACATCAAGAAGAACCTCGCGAAGCTCAACAAGCTCGAGGCCTATCACGACGCCGAGGAGCGCAAGGAAGACGCGCACCAGATGTTCACGCTCGGGCTGCTGGAGCTGCCGGACAAAGCGAAGATTGAGACGCTCTACTGGGAAATCAGCCAAGCCGTCGTCGCCAGTTTCAAGGGCCAGGCTTATATCCCGGCGGAAATCCGCAAGCTGGAGGACCTGCTCGGCGACCAGTATCTTTGCAACTTCTCGGTGTTCCAGTCGCTGCTCGACCACTGGGCGCTGGGCCAACTCTTCCCCATCATGCCCATCGCGCGGCTCGACGAGCGGCCGCAGAAGGAAGGCACCTTGGTGGACATCACGTGCGACTCCGACGGTGCGATCAACAAGTTCATTGATCTGCGCGATGTGCGCGACACCCTGCCGTTGCACGAACTCATCACCAACGGCAACGGCCAGCAGGAGCCTTACCACCTCGGCTTCTTCCTGATGGGCGCGTATCAGGACATAATGGGCGACCTCCACAACCTCTTTGGCCGCGTCAACGAGGTCCACGTCTTCCTCGAGCCCGACGAGCCCACCGGCTACTACATCGAGGAAATCATCGAGGGCAACACCATCGTCCAGACCCTCGCCGCCGTGCAGTATGACGAGAACGAAATCAAGCGCCTGATGAAAGTGCAGGTGGACGCAGCCATCAAGTCCGAGCGCATGAAGCCCAGCGAAGGGATGCGCTTGCTGGACGACTACGAGCGCGGGCTGAAGGACTACACGTATCTCACGTTCTGAGCGGGGGGACGCTGGGAATGACCAATGCGCAATTCCCTATGACCAATGAATGTTCAATGACCAATGCCCGGCTTATGCGCGGTGCAGCCGGAGCACATTGGTTATTGGAATTTGGTCATTCATTGGGCCTCAGTCATCGGGCCTTGTTCATTCCATGAACGCCGATCTCCTGCCCTCCCTCCGGCACCTGGTCCGCGGCCTCACCACCGTCTTCTGGGGCCTGCCCAGCACCCTGCTCATCTGCGTGCTCATGGCCGTGGCGGAGTTCCCTCGCGCGCTGGGTTGCGCGCCGCCCATCATCACCACCGGGCTGCTGCTCTTCGGTGTCTGCGAGCTCGCGCGGTTCCAGCCACAGGAGCGCGAGTGGCAGCGTGCCCTCGAACGCGCGCAGCTCCTCGCGCTGGTGAACGTCGGGCTTGCTCCCTTTGTTTATTTCTGGAGCCGCCAGCCGACCGAGGCCTACTACTTTCAAATCGTCATCGTCCTCGCGTTCACCGGGCTTCTTTTTCTCTACCTGTTGAACCACGTTCTCCAGCGGCTCGCGGCGATGCTGCCAGATGAAACCCTTCGCGCTGACACTGTCTTCTTCACGCGGCTGAACCTGACCCTGATGGTGACGGGGGTTGTCTTCGTCGTCGGCTACTACCTGCTCGCGGAGTTGAAGTCACTTCCGCAGGCCGTGATCGAGGCGCTCGACCTCGCGCAAGTCGCGCGCATCCGCTTCGCCCTCGTGGTCGTCCTCGTGCTACTGCCCGTTTCGATGACAATGTCCCTCGTGTGGAAGACCCGCGACGTGGTGCTGGGCAGCGTCTTCGGCCCGCGCAGCTGAAGCGTCTGCCATTCAGGTCTTCGCCACCATCTGCGCGCAGTCTCTGCGAGCGGGACTCCCCACCGGCACGCGGCCCCGCAGGTTGCGGAGCCGAAACTTCCGCAGGCACTCGACACAACGGAAAGACGGCGGCTTGGCGGACTTGGTGCCGCGCCAGGCTTCGTCAGTCATCTCGAGCACACATGACGGTGAGCTTTCTGTTTGCGCAGCGCTTGCGCACGGCGGATAAGTTCACTCATCGCCGCTCACGGAAGCCGCCTTACCATGAAACTCAAGGACCTCGCCTCCGCCGCGCTGCTGGTGTTATTCGGCGCGGGTCTCGGTGTGCTGGCGGACCGTGCGCTTACGCACCGCCCACAGACAGCCAAGGTCGCCCCGACTGGCAAGCTCACTTCAGCCAAGCCACTGCCCGCCCTCGCCCGCCCTCCGGCCACCCGCACGAACTCTCCTTCCTCGGAAGGCTCGCCGCCTGCTGCACCGCTGAACGCCGCGGACTTCGCCACCGCCTTCGCCGCGGCCCTGCGCGAACCCACCACCACCACCCGTGTCCAGATGCTCGCCGAACTGGCGAAGCGCATCGTGCCCGCCGACGTTCCGCGCGTCATCCAGCTCTTCGAGCAGCTCAGTCAGCGCGCCGAACGTGAACTCCTTCTAAACTCACTCCTCACCCGCTGGGCTAGTGTGGACTCCGCCGCCGCTCTCCACTTCGCCCAACAACTCACCCGCCCCTCCGAACGCCGCGCCGCCATCAGCACCGTGCTGCAACTCTGGTCCGACACCGACAACCCCGCGGCCCTCGCGTGGGCGCAGGCGCTCCCGCCCGGCTCCACGCGCAACAACTTCTTGCAAACCGTCCTTGGCAGCCTCGCAGACAAAGACCCCGCTGCCGCACTCGCCGCGCTCAACAACTCTGGCATCACCACGTCCAACTCCGGCCTGCGGGAAGCCATCTTCCTCGCCTGGGCCGGTCGCGATCCCTCCACGGCCGCCGCTCAAGCTCTCGCCCTTCCGCCCGGACGCCAGCGCGACGTAGTCCTCCAAGACATCGCCAGCATTTGGGCCAACAACGACGCACCAGCAGCAGCCGCATGGCTCGCCCAGCAGCCCGACACGAAAGGCAAACGCGAGATGATGCAAAACGTCGCTAGTGAGCTGGCGGCCACCGATCCGAAGGCCGCCGTCGAACTCGCCCTCACCCTCCCGCCCGGCAACGCGCAGAATCAGGCGCTCGCCAACATCGCTTCCCGCTGGGCTACTGCGGACCTCGACGCCGCGCTCGCTTGGGTCAAGCAGCTCCCCGCCGGTCGCGCGAAAGAAAACGCGCTCGTCAACCTCAGCCACGAATGGGCACAAGCCAGCCCGCGCGCCGCCGCAGACTTCGCCGCCACCCTCGCGCCCGGCGACACGCAGAACTCGCTCTTCGCCGCCGTCGCAAATCAGTGGGCCACCGCCGACCCGGCTGCGGCGATGAAGTGGGCGCAGTCCCTCCCCAACGAGGACGCGCGCCAGCTGGCACTCGACGCCTCCCTCACGGTCTGGGCCAACGATGAGCCGGAGCAGGCCGCAGCCTTCGTGGCAAAACTTCCCGCCGGCAGCAACAAGGGAGAATTGATTCACAACCTCACCTCCAGTTGGGGTGAGACCGATCCGGAAGCCACCTTGAAATGGGCAAGGCAGCTCCCGGCCTCCGAGCAACGTTTCGCCTTCGACGGCCTCGTCCAGACGATGGCGGAAGACAATCCAGCAGGAGCAGCAGCACTGCTGGAAAACATGACGCCTGAGGTGCGCGAGAGCGTCGGAGAACGCATCGCCAACCAGTGGCTGCTACTCGACCCCGCCGCCGCGCGCGACTGGATAGCTAAGGCCCCGGTGTCTCCGGAGCTGAAGCAGAAGCTGCTCAAGCAATAGATCGCAACAACTTCGCCGGAGCGCAGGGGGGAAACTCCGTTGTCAATTCCCCCTTCCCCTGTATAACACGCGCGTGCTCCGCCCTGTCCTGTTCGCCCTCGCGCTCGCTTTCACGAGCGTCGCGCTGGCGCAGCCGGAACCACCGCGTATCAAAAACGCGCAGGCGGGCTTCAGCGGGCAGTTCCGCAACCGCCACTGGACACCGCTCCGCGTGGACATCGAGAACGCTGGCCCGGCACGCACCGGGCTGCTGGTGGCGGAGTTGGAAGGCACCTTCACCAAGCAGCGCGTCCAGTTCAGCCGACCGGTCTTTCTACCGGCGCAGTCGGTGCGGCAGTTCGAGTTTCCCATCCTGCCGGACTCGCGACCCGGTCAGCCGGACAAAATCCGCTTTGACAAAGTGGTGAGTGTGAAGCTCACCGACGGCGGCTTGCGCACGTGGAGCCAGACCGAGGCCATCGGCAGCCAGGTCGCGGAGGACGCCTTCTTCCTGCTGATTTGCGATGCGAGTTTCAGCGGCTATCGCGGCTTGCGCGAGATGACCGTCGGCGCCGAGAAGCGAGTCTTCGCCCGCGCCCAAGCCGCGCCCAAGAATCTCCCCCGGCGCCCGCTGGACTTGCGCGGCTTCGATGCGCTCGTGCTCGGCGGGCTGACCGAGACCGAGCTCTCGCCGCTGCAACTGGCCGCGGTGCGCGACTACGTAGCAGTGGGCGGCCATCTCATCGTGCTGCCGTCCGCCGCGCCCGGCATCACGCCGACGCTCGCGGAGCTGCTGCCCGGCACATTCGTCTCCCCACAGCGGGTCGAGACGCTGCCGGCGGTGGCGGGCGAGTTCATCTTCACGAACGGCGTCAACGTCGCGCGGCTCATCGCAGAGCGCGGCGAAACGCTGGCGGGCACGCGCGAACGGCCTTGGGTGCTGTCGCGCAACGCCGGCGCCGGGCGCGTGACGATGCTGGCCTTCGATGCGGGCAGCGAAGAGTTCAACGTCTGGCCGGGGGCGAAGGACTACTGGCGCGAGCTGCTCGGCAACGCGCCGCAATTCCTCCACCACGCGGACCGCCTGCTCGCGCGCGCGCCGCAGACCGAGCGGGTGTTGGCGAGCTTGTCGGGCATCAAGGTGCTCTCGCGCCACGGCGTGCTGCTGTATCTCGCGGGCGTGTGCGGCGGGCTGCTGCTAGTGCTCGCGGCCGCGCGTTTCACCGCGCGACCGGAACGCGGCTGGGCCGTAGCCGGGGGGTTGGCACTGGTGACGGCCATCGCCACCGTCACAATGGCGGCGCGGTGGAAGGCGACGCCCGAGCCGTTCCTCAACGAGGTTTATGTCGCCACCGCCCGGAGCGGCGAGGATGTGGGCCGCGTGCAGGCGGCGCTCGGCCTGTTCTCGCCAACCGAGCAAGCGTTCCACTTGCAGACCTCCACCGACACGGCCGCGCTCGGGCCGGGCCGCAGCGCGCTCACGCCGCCGGAGCTGTTCCGTCTCGACTACGAAGCCCGCCTCTCCGTGAGCAACCTCGCCGTGCGCGCGGACGACCTCCGCACGCTCATCGGTCGCGCGCCACAGACGACGGTGCGAGCACCGGTGCTGCGCATGAGCATCGGCGCGGAGGGCTTGTCGCTCGTGGTCTCGAACCGCTCGGACGCCCCGCTGTCCGGGCCGTTCCTGAAGTTCAACCGCTTCATCGTCCCGCTGCCCGACGTGGCTCCGGGTGCGCAGTTGGAGAAGTCCGGCCTGAGCGTGAACGCCCACAGCGTCTCGACCGAGCTGCTCCGCTCCACGCGCCAGCAAGAGCGCGAGCGGCTGCGCGAAGCCTTCTTCCCCGCGCCCGTGTATTCGGGCGACTTGGCGATGACTTACGACGAGCGACGCTTTCAGAAACTTCTGCGGGGCCGCGAGCCGCTGCCGGTGCTGTTCAGTTGGAGCGACACCCCGGCGTTTCCGCTCGCGGCCATTGAACCGTCCGTGGCTCGGCGCGCGGTGGGCTTGCTCGCGGTAGAAGGCAGCATCGAGTTCACCGGGCCGACGCTGCTGCTGCCACCGGGCGTGATGCCGCTGCAACTGCGCAACCTCGGCGCGCACGCGTTCGAGCGGAGCGAAGGCTGTTTCGCCAGCGGGCGGCCGGGGCAGGTGGCGCTGGAGTTCAGCCTGCCGCCGGGCTGTCCGTCCCTGACGGCGCAGGAGCTGACGGTTCACTTCGAGTTTCGCGGCGCGGCGTTCCAGCCGGCGGTTTACGTCGCACAAGGGGACTTCAACATGCAGGGCGAACTCCAGCAGTTTCTCGCGCGCATGGAGAAAATTTCCGCGACACCGCCCGCGCGCGTGCCTGAGCCCAGCCGCTTCCTGAAGGCCGGCGCGCGCAGCGTCATCGTCCTGGTGGACATCGCCTATTCCGCCGAAGGCAAGAAACTCGGCACCTCGATGAACCCTAACCTCCACACCTGGCAACTCCGCGACCTCGACCTCGAACTGAAGGGCACCACGCAATGATTGTCACCGCCGCACTCACCAAATCCTACGGCGACATCCTCGCGCTGGACGACCTCAACCTCGACATCGGCGAAGGCGAAATCTTCGGCTACATCGGGCCGAACGGCGCGGGCAAGAGCACGACCATCCGCATTCTCTCCGGCCTCCTGCGCCCCACCAGCGGCACCGCGCACGTCGCCGACGTGGACGTGGTGCGCCACCCGCAGGAGGCCAAGCGCGTCGTCGGCTACATGCCGGACATCTTCGGGGTCTATCACGGCATGCGCGTCTGGGAATACCTCGACTTCTTCGGCGCGGCCTACCGGATGCCGCGCGCCACTCGGCGCACACGCATCGACGAAGTTCTTCACATCACCGGCACCGACGAGATGCGCGATTACTTCGTGGACTCGCTCTCGCGCGGCATGCAGCAACGCATCGGCATCGCCCGCGCCCTCATCCACGACCCCAAGGTGCTCTTCCTGGATGAACCCACTTCCGGCCTCGACCCGCGCGCCCGCATTGAAATGCGCCGGCTCTTGAAGCACCTCAAGGCGCTCGGAAAGACCGTCCTCGTCTCCTCGCACATCCTCCCCGAGTTGGCCTCCGTCTGCGACCGCATCGGCATCCTCGAACAGTCGCGCCTGCTCCTGTGCGACAGCATGGAAGCGGTGCTGCGGCAGGTGGAGCTGCGCAGCCTCATTGAGCTGGAAGTGCTAGCCGACCCGGAGCGAGCCGGAGAGTTGCTCGCCGCGCAGTTCCCCGCGCCGAAGCTCGAGGTCACGGAGATTGTCGGCAACTTGCTGCGCCTTTCCTTCGCTGGCGAAGACGTGGAAATCGCCGGCCTCCTGACCTTCCTCATCCAGCAAGAAGTCGGTGTGCTCTGGTATCGCGAAGTGCCGCTCGACCTCGAGCACATCTACATGAAGGTCACGACGCAGGCCAAGGCCGGCAAACGGAGGAGCGACGATGCTGAGTAACCCCGTCCTGCTCCGCGAGGTGAAGAGCAGCCTGCGCTCGCCGCTGGCGCTAGCGCTGGCCGCGCTCTACCTCGGCGTGCTCGCGACACTCGTGTGGTGGATGTGGCCGCAGGAAGGCATCTACTCCGCCACCGCGCGCGCCTCGCGTTCGCTGCTGCTCGTGTGCGGCGTCGCACAACTGCTGCTGGTGATGCTCTACGCGCCCGCATTCGCCGCGACGGCCATCACCGCCGAGAAGGAACACAACACCTACGACCTGCTCTTCGCCACGCTGCTGCGGCCTCGGGACATCGTTGCGGGCAAGCTCTGCTCCTCCATCATCGTGCTGCTCTTGTTCGTGCTGCTGTCGCTGCCGGTCTTCGCCGCGTGCTTCTTCCTCGGCGCGGTTTCCGTGCGCGAGGCGGCGGTCATCTATCTGGTCACGGTGGCGAGCAGCGTGATGTTCGGGCTGCTCGGCCTGGCCGTCAGTTCGGTCGCGCGCAACTCGCACCTCGCGTTGGTCGTGACTTACCTGCTGCTGCTGCTGATCACCGCCGGCCCGTGGGTGCCGTGGTTTCTGCTCGAACAAAAACCTTGGGCCGCGGAGTTCATCCATCAGGCGCGCGCGTTCAGTCCGCTGGGCGGAATGGCCTCGGTGATTCTGCCCGCCTTCGAGCCGGCGGGCGCTTGGCGCACGTATCTGCTCTTCTGCGCCGGGGCCTCGGCGGTGATGGTCGCCTTCATCCTCGGGCGCGTTCACTGGGCCGGGCAACGCGACTCGCGCCGGCACGGATCCACGATTGAAGACCCGGACGAACTGTCCCGCCGGCGCCTCAGCTTCCCCTTCTATCTGATTGACCCGCTGCGCCGGAAGGACTGCATCCCCGACTGGCTGAACCCGATGTTCGCCAAGGAACTGCGCAGCCGCGCGTTCGGCGGGGGTAAGTGGATTTTCCGCGTGGCGGCGGCGTGCTTTGTGTTCTCCATGCTCATCATGATTGGCGCAGTCGGAAATCTCGTCGGCCCGACGCCGAACTTGATTCGGTCCGTGGCGCTCGTGTTTCAGCTCGGCCTCATCGTGCTCATCGTCCCCTCGCTCACCGCCGGTGCCATCACTCAGGAACGCGAGCGGGGAAACCTCGAGCTGCTGCGGATGTCGCGGCTGGGACCACTGTCATTCCTCGTGGGCAAGGTCGGCGTCGCGCTGCTCTTCGTGACGTTCCTCATCATCGGCACGCTGCCCGGGTGGTTCGCCATCCACTATCTGGAAATCAACACGCTGCGCGAAATCCTCGACGCGTGGGCGGTGATTGGCACCACGACGCTCTTCGCGCTGTCCGCTGGCCTGTGCGCCTCGGCGCTGTCGCCGCGCACCGCCGTCGCGACCGCGCTGGCGTATGCGGTGACGTTCCTCGTGGCCATCGTGACCCTGCTGCCGTTGCTGACGGCGGACCAGCTCTCGGTGCGACTGCGCGAGATGATTCTGGTGCTGAACCCGTTCGCCTCCGCGTTGCAAGTGCTCACGCGCGGCGTGTTCGACGACCTCGGCGTGCTCTGGCAACGCCACGCGATGCTGTCGCTGGGAACCGCCGGGGTCTTCCTACTCACCGCCTTCCTGCGCCTGCGCTGGCTGCTCGCCCCGCAAAAATGAAACCTCTGTCCTCAAAGTTTCTGTCCGTCGGATGCTTCTTCCTCGCTTCGCTGGGAATAACGCTGCCGGCTTGGGGTCAGCAGCCGGGGACATCTCAACTCGCTGCCACGAACACGACTTGGGTTTCGCTGATCCTGCACCCGGTCAAGGACGCGGCCACGCTCGAGATGCTCCGCGCCGCGCTCAAGGAGCCGGATCCAGTCGTCCGCGAGCTGGCGCTGGACGCGCTCGCCATCATTCGCGATGGGGTTGTGCCCCGGCGCGTGCGCCCGCCGGTCCCAGCCCCCTCCTCGCCAGAAACACTCCGCAGCACGAACACTCACACACTGGTCGACGCGCTACGCGGCCTCGATGCCGAGACGGCCCGCCGTGAGACGCCGCTGCTCCTCACGCTACTGCATCGCCCAGAGGCCGTAGTGCAGGAGGAGTCTGTGCGTGCGATTCAACGCAGCCAGATCACCGCCGCTAACAGCGAATTGATCGCGCTTTTAAGCGACCCTGACGAAGGCCTGCGCTTGGCCGCCTGCGAGACGCTGGCCGGGATGTTCGACCTCCTCCCGCGTCCCGCGTTGACGACGGCGATGGTCCGGCGGCTGGAGTTGGACCCGAGTTCACAGGTGCGGCGCGTAGCGGGCCTGACGCTCGTGGCGTTGCACGACGCCCCGGCACGCGATGCGTTGCTGCGCCTGCTCGGACACGCACGCGGCGTCACGCGCGTGTCCGCCGCCGCCGCGCTCGGGACGTGGGGCGATGCGGAGCTAGCCGGCACATTGCACCCGCTTCTCGGAGACCCGGCGGACTTGGTCGCTCGGGCCGCGTCCCACGCGCTCGGGCAGCTCCGCAATCCCAGCTCTAAAGCCCCGTTGCTCACCGCGTTCGAGGCGCGCGGTGTGGTGGTGAAGGAGCGTGCCGCGTGGGCGCTCGGGGAGTTGAAGAGCACCAACGCCGTGCCCGCGATGATTGCCCAGCTCGGCACCACGAACGAGGCGCTGAAAGTTTCCCTCGTCCTCGCGCTGGGCAAGACCGGGGACAAGCGCGCCCTGCC
>SIBB01000027.1 GCA_009695395.1 Pedosphaera sp.
TTGGCATGGTGGTCATCTGGTTCGCGCCAGACACAACGGGGAAAAATCTGGAGGACTGAAAAGCAAAAGCCGCTCGGCGAACCGTGCGGCTTTCGAGAGAACAGATTCAGGCTACTCAGCTCACGAGTTCCTTCAACGGCGTGCCGTTGCGGACGATCATGACTGGCCGGCCAGTGCGCGTGTTGTATTCCTTGCGCGAGTCGATGCCGAGCGCACGGTAGAAAGTCGCGGCCACGTCGTCGGGCGTGATGGCCTTGTCCTTCGGGCCTTCGCCCTTGGCGTCGGACTCGCCGACGACTTGGCCGCCCTGGATGCCGCCGCCGCCCAGGAGGCAGAACATCGCGCGCGGGTAGTGGTCACGACCGCCGCGTGCGTTGACCTTGGGCGTGCGGCCGAACTCACCGGTGACAAAGACGGCGGTGGTTTCGAGGAGACCCTTCGCCGCCAGCGCTGTAAACAGCCCGCTGAGGCCGGCGTCGAGCGTCGGGAGGTTCTTGTTTTTGAGCGAGCTGAAGTTGTCGCTGTGCGTGTCCCAGCCGCCGAGGCTGACGCTGGTGAAGCGCACGCCGCTCTCGACGAGGCGCATGGCGAGCAGGCAGCTCTGCGAGAACTGATCCTTCCCGAAGAGGCTGGCGATGCTCTCAGACTCCTTGCTGGTGTCGAACGCGTCGCGGGCCTTGCTGGAGCGCATCATCGAGTAAGCCTTCTGGCCGAACTGGTCCATGCCGGCCAGAAGTTTGTCTTCCTTGCCGAACTCGCCGAAGGCGTTGTCGTAGCGCTGGACGAGGTTCTGGCGGCGGTCCACGTCTTCGAGGGTGACGCCGTTGCGCAGGCCCAGCCCGCGGACTTCCAAGGCCTTGCCGGGCTGGGGCGTGCCACCGGTCTCGAAGGGCCCGTATTCCACGCCGAGGTAGCCGGTGGCGTTCTCGCCGAGGTTCGGCACGGCGACGAAGCTGGGGAGATAATCGGTGCCGCGCAGTTCCTTGGCGACGACGGCGCCGTAGTGGGGGTAGTTGAGGGAGGGCAGCGGACGGTTGCCCGTGTTCATGTAGAGGGTGCCCAGGCCGTGCGCCGCGAGCGTGTGGCTGACGCCGCGCAGGATGGCGAACTTGTCGGCGCACTTGGCGAGCTTGGGCAGGTGCTCGGAGATCATCACGCCGTCGGCGTTGGTCTTGATGGGCTTGAACTCGCCGCGGTGCGTCTCGGGCGCGTCGGGCTTGAGGTCGAAGGTGTCCATGTGGCTGGGGCCGCCGCCGAGGCGAACGAAGATGGCGGCTTTGCCCTTGGCGTCGACCACCGCCCCCTGGCTGGTGAGGGCAAAATAGTCGCTGAGGCTGAGACCAAGGCCAGCGAGGCCGCCGACACGCAAAAAGTCGCGGCGAGCGACTCCGTCACAGTTGATGTGGGTGGACATGTGTTTTTCGGGTTTGTGGTTTGAACTAACTGGAAATGCGTAATGCGTAAAACGTAAGGCCTAGTGGTTCACCATAAACTCGCGGGTGTTAAGCATGGCCCAGAGGAGTTCGCGGACACCCTCAGCTGTGGAGTTCGCCGCGGCGATGTCAACCCGGGCCTTCTCAATTTCCGTCGCGGTCGGCGGTCGGCTGACGGTGCGTAGGAATACCTGTGTGATGTAGGTGTCAGCGTTGACCGGGGCGCGCTTCTCGGCAACGGGACTCGGCTGCAGCTTCGCGAGCCGTTCCTTCGCTTCCTTGAGGGCTGCGACGGTCTCCTTGTTCCCCGGATTAACCTTCATCTTGCTCTCCAACTTTTTAATCAACTCTTCGACCTTGCCCGCGTCGAGCTTGTCGCCCTTGTTCCGCCCCTGCGCAGGGCTGGTCGCTTTGCGGATCTCCTCAATGAACCCGCCGCCCTTGGCCTGCTCAAGCGCGGAGAGCAGCTCGGGGTCGTTCCGGGTGAACAGGGTCTGGAGCAGGGTCGGGTCGGTGGTGCGTTCGCAATCGCAGTTGGTCTCGCGCACGGGCTTGCCGAAGATGTTTAGGGAATAGTTTGAAGCGCCTTTAACCCCCTTGCCGGCGTTGGCGTTGGGGCCGATGGCGCGGTTCTCGATGTCATCGCGGAAGGCGACGAGGCGCTCGCTCCCGAGGGTGGCCTGGGTGATGCCATCCACGACTACTTCGGCGGGGAGGCGGCGGATGACGAAGCGGCTGAAGTTCTTCTCGTCATTCTTGTTCGTGTCGTTGGGTTTCCAGGAGCGCTGATAGGTGGCGCTGTTCAAGACCTCCTTGTGGAGCCACGCCATGTTGTAGCCGCTCTTCACGAAGCCTTCGGCCAGGTAATCCATCAGTTCGCCGTTCACGGGCGGGTTGGCGAGGTTCATGTCGTCGGCGGGCTCGACGAGGCCGCGGTGGAAGTAGCTGGCCCAGACGCGGTTGACCCAGGCCTTCGCGAAGTAGGGGTTCTTCGCGCTGCGGAGCCAGTCCATCAGGGGCGCGCGCGGGTCGGGGAACTCCTTGAGCATGACCTCCTCGCCACCCAAGATGCGCGGGGTGAGGACGCGGCCCTCGAAGTTCGGGTTCTTCTTCTTCATCTGCTCGATCTCGCGCTCAGAGAGCTTGCCCTTCGAGTCGCGGACGGTGGCGTAGACTTCCTGCCACGGGGCCGGCTCGCCCGCCTTGACGCGCCGCTCGAATTCGCCGCCGAGAGCCTTCTGGTTGTTGCCGTTTTTGGGGTCGGCCGGGACCGCATCCTTAATCTCTTTGGTCAGGCTGGCGAAGGTGACGGCCTCGCCCGGGACGCTCGGGGCACCCTTGCCGCCGCCGCCCTTGCTGCCATAGGTGACACCCTCGAAGAAGGCTTGGAACGATTTGAAATCATTCTGGGTCCACTGGTCGAACGGGTGCTTGTGGCACTGCGCGCACTCGATGCGGACGCCGAGAAAGCTGTGGGAGAACGCCAGCGCTTTCTCCTCAGCCTTCTGGAGGTTCTGCCGCTGCCAGAAGTAGGGCATGTTGGGGCGGTCGGCGAAGTTCAGAGGTTTCTCGTCGCGGAAGTAGCCGGACATCTCGCGGGCGAATTCCTCGTAGGTTTGACCGGGTTTGGTGCGACCCGAGGCGAGGATGATGCCCGCCATCATCTGGTCGTAAGGCTCGTTCTTGGCGAGGCGTTGCTGCATCCAATCATACCACTGGCGGCTGAACTTATCGCCGTAGTTGTTCTGACCGTTACCCCGCAGGACGCGCGCGTTGTTACCGAGGAAGTCGCTTAACTTGGTGGCCCACCACGCGGCGTAGGCCGGGGTCTTGAGCAGTTCGTCAATCTTCGTCGCGCGTTTGGTCGGCGACTTGTCGGCGAGGAAGGAGTTGATCTCGTCCGGCGTCGGCAGAGTGCCCACGAGGTCCAGCGACACGCGGCGGAGGAACTCCGTGTCGGTGCAGGTCTCGCTGGGGATGATGCCCAGCTTGGCCAGCTTGGTCACCACGTGCTCGTCCACTTTCGAGGCGGTGGCCAGCTTGGGATATTTCGGCCCGACCTTCTCGGACACGGGCAGCATCACGGAGACGGGATGCACGCCGTTGTCGTAGAACGCCACGATCTGGGTGTCGCCCTTGTCCTTGGCTTCCGCCACCCCGGACAGGGAGATGGTGGAGACGGAGTCGTCGTTCGAGCGGAAGCGCGTGAGCTGCGTCACGTCCTCGACCGTGCCGTCCTTCCAATACGCCAGCACGCGGAGTTGCACCTTGTCGCCAGCCTTCTTGAAAACAACTTCCTTGGGCGAAATCTCGAGCCGGTCAAAGTCCCCGGTGGCCTCCACGTCCGACTTCGCGCCGCGCTGAATCCACTTCAAAACCATGTTGTATTCCCACGATCCCTTCTTGTAGCGCTCCTTGCCCTTGTGCGGCTCCTCATTAGTGCCTTTGGTGAGCAAGAGGCTCTTCTCGGGAAGCTCGCGGTTGATGCGGACTTGCTTCTCGTCCCCATCAGCATTGACCGTCATCTGCTTCAAGTCCTTGTCGAAGTCGTAACCAAAGAGCGAGAGCTGAAACCCGCCGCGGCCTTGGAACGAGCCGTGGCATTCGCGCCCGTTGCAACCTGCGCGGCTGATGAGCGGCACGACGTGTCGGCGGAAGCTCGGTTCCTCCGCCTTCGTGAGGTCGGTGAAGCGCTGCTCTGGCGTCCGGAAGGGGGCGTCTTTCGCAGCGAGGGAAAAAGTTAGGGTGAGGAAACCCAACAGAGCGGCGAGAACATTTCGCATATCGGTGGAGATGTCGACGTGGACCGGAAAAATCCTATTCAGGCCGAGGCTGAAAATGAATTGTCGAGCTGCATCGCGCAGTCTCAACTCCGCACATCACATGACCACTCGCCGCCAATTCCTTGCCGCCTCCGCCGCGTTCAGCATCGCCCCTGCACTCCGCGCCGCTGAGACCTCCACGCCCAACCCGCCGCCGGACCCCATCATCGACATCCACCAGCACACGCATTACCACGACCGCACCGACCTGCAGATGCTCGCCCACCAGCGCGCGATGGGAATCACCACGACCATCCTCCTGCCCGCCGGCCGCTTCATCGAGCGACCCTCCACCCACGCCGGCAAGTCCAACGGCCTCGCCGCGCGCTGCACTGGCAACGACGCCGCCGTGGAATTCGCCAAGGCCCATCCCGGCGAGTTCCTCTTTGGCGCGAACGAAGTCACCGACCTCCCCGAGGCGAAGTCCGAGATCGAAAAGTATCTCAAGCTCGGCGCGAAGATTATCGCTGAACAAAAGTTCGGCGTGCAGTGCGACTCGCCCGAGAGCGAGCGCCTCTACGCGCTCGCCGCCGACTACGGCGTGCCCATCCTCCTGCACTTCCAGGAAGGCACCTACAACTCCGGCTTCCAGCGCCTGCCCGCGATGCTGAAGAAGTTCCCCAAGACCACCATCATCATGCACGCGCAGACCACGTGGGCGAACATCGACGCGAACTACGACTGGAAGTCCCTCTACCCCACCGGCCCCGTCGCCAAGGGCGGCCTCACCAGCCAGTATCTCGCGGACTACCCGAACTGCTTCGCCGACATGAGCGCCGGCTCCGGCCTCAACTCCCTCCTGCGCGACGAGGTGCACACCCGCTGGTTCCTCGCGCAGCATCAGGACAAAATCCTCTACGGCAGCGACTGCGCAGACACCCTCGGGCGCGGCCCCGGCTGCCAAGGTGCCGGCACCATCGCCGCCATCCGCAAATACGCGGCGAGCAAAGCCGTGGAGCGCAAAATCCTCTTCGAGAACTCCAAGAAACTCTTCCGCCTCTGACGCCGCCCTCGCCTCGACAAGCATTCCACCCAATGCCACGTTCGCCGTGTTGAACAATCAACTCGACTCGCTTCGCTCCCTGCTCCGCTCCTACGGCTCGTGCCTCGTCGCGTATTCCGGCGGCGTGGACTCGGTGCTGCTCGCCTTCGTCGCGCATGAGGTCCTCGGTCCGCGCGCGCTCGCAGTCATCGCCGACTCGCCCAGCCTGCCGCGCCGCGAGCTGGACGAGGCGCTCGAACTGGGACGCCGCTTCCACTTCCCCGTCCGCGTCGTCAAGACCGGCGAGTTCGACAACGCCAGCTACACGGCGAACCCGCCCAACCGCTGCTATTTCTGCAAGCACGAGCTCTTCGAAGACATCACCCCCATCGCCCTCGCTGAGGGCTTCGCCGTCATCGCCTATGGCGAGAACGCCAGCGACATCGCCGACTTCCGCCCCGGTGCGGTCGCGGCGAAGGAGTTCCAAGTCCGCGCGCCGCTCAAGGAAGCCGGCCTGACCAAGCCCGTCATCCGCGAGCTTTCCGCGCTGCTCGGCCTGCCCACCGCCGACAAGCCCCAGATGGCCTGCCTCAGCTCACGCATCCCCCACGGGCAAGTCGTGACCCCGGCGAAGCTGCTCATGGTGGAAGCCGCCGAGAGCGTGTTGCGAGACCTTGGCTTCTACGACGTCCGCGTCCGCCATCACGAGGCCGCCCCTGCGCAGGCCACCTCCCCTGCCCCCTCCGGGCGCGCGCGCATCGAAGTCGGCGTTGCAGAACTTCCGCGCCTGCTGGAAGCCGGGCTGCACCACCGCGTCATCGCCGCGTTGAAAGCCATCGGCTATGCCGAGGTGGAAGTGGACACCCAAGGCTACCGTCGCGGCAGCTTGAACAATCTCGCCGCAACACCCGCGACGGAGGCCTGACCCGGCCACACGCGCGCTGAAGCCCCGGAGCATTCCGAAACGGAACCCGGTGAAATAGTTGGAGGGGTGCAACACGCTCTCCTCCTTCTCCCATCATCGGATGAGGGGAGAGGGCCAAGCCGACCGCGTCGGGAGTTTTACGGCCGCGGGCCGGCGTTGGGTGGTCAACGCGGCATCACCGCCCGCAGCACTGCTTGTATTTCTTGCCGCTGCCGCAGGGGCACGGGTCGTTGCGGCCCACCTTCGGGCCGGTGCGCATCGGTGTGGCCTTGGACATGGCGTCGGAGGCTTCGCTCACCATGTCGGAGGGGTTACCCTTCACCGGCGGCTCCGCTCCGTAGGGGGCAGAGGCCGAGTGGCTCGCGATGGCGGGGAGGTTCTTCAGGAAGTTCTCGAAGGCGACCATGCTCGAGGCGCTGCGGAAGATGTTGTGGCAGATCTCGGTCTTGATGTTGACCATCAATTCGTCGAAGAGCTTGAAGGCTTCCGATTTGTATTCGATGAGCGGGTCGCGCTGGCCGTAGGCACGCAGGCCGATGCTCGTGCGCAGCGAGTCCATGCCGTAGAGGTGCTCCTGCCAGAGCTTGTCAATCGCGCTCAGGACGATGTAGCGCTCGACGTTCTTGAGGGCCTCGGCGTCCTCGAACTGAATCTTGAGGTCGTAGGCATCGCGCACGGACTTCGCGAGGAAGTGGCACACGGCAAACTGGCCGGCATTCAGGCCCTCGAAGGCCGATCCGGGCACGGGGAGCTCGCCGCCGTCTTCGGCGGTCTTGAGGAGCTTCTCCTCGGGCATGCCGATGGGGAAGTTGAGGTTCACCCAGTCGGCGAGGCCGCGGATGTCCCACTCGGAGATTTCCGTCTCGTGGGAGGTGAACTCGTCCACCTTGGCGAGGACGACTTCCTCCATGATGTCCATCAGGCGGTCGCGCACGTCGTCGCCCCGGATAATTTCGTTGCGGAAACCGTAAACGATTTCGCGCTGCTTGTTCATCACGTCGTCGTATTCGAGCGTGCGTTTGCGGGCCTGGAAGTTGTGCTGCTCGACGCGTTTCTGCGCGGTCTGGATGGAGCGGTTCAGGAGCGGGTGCTCCAGCTCCTGGCCTTCTTCGAGGCCGACGCGCTCCATGACCTTCACAATCTTGTCGGAGCCGAAGAGGCGCATGAGGTCGTCCTCGAGGGCGATGAAGAAGTGGGAGGATCCGGGGTCGCCCTGGCGCGCGCAACGGCCGCGGAGCTGGCGGTCAATGCGGCGGGCCTCGTGGCGTTCGGTGGCGAGGACGTGCAGGCCGCCGACGTCGGCGACGCCGGGGCCGAGCTTAATGTCGGTGCCGCGCCCGGCCATGTTCGTGGCGATGGTGATGGCGCCCTTTTGCCCGGCGCGCGCGACGATTTCGGCCTCCTGCTCGTGGAACTTGGCGTTGAGGACGGAGTGGACGAGGCCGGCGCGCTTGAGGATGCGGGCGAGGATCTCGCTCGACTCGACGGCGACGGTGCCGACGAGGATGGGGCGGCCCTGCGCGTGGATGGTCTGGATTTCCTTGAGGACGGCCTCGAACTTCTCGCGCTTGGTTTTATAGACGGAGTCGTTCTGGTCTTTGCGCGCGATGGGGCGGTTCGTCGGGATGACGAGGACGCCGAGCTTGTAGATGTCGAAGAACTCCTGCGCCTCGGTCTCGGCGGTGCCGGTCATGCCTGAGAGCTTCAGGTAGAGGCGGAAGTAATTCTGAATCGTGATGGTCGCGTAGGTCTGCGTCTCCTCCTCGATGATGGCGTTCTCCTTCGCCTCGACGGCCTGGTGCAAGCCATCGCTCCAGCGGCGGCCCGTCATGAGGCGGCCGGTGTTCTCGTCCACGATGATGACCTTGTTTTCCTGGACGACGTATTGCACGTCCTTCTCGTAAAGGCAGTAGGCCTTGAGGAGCTGGGAGATGACGTGGATTTTCTCGGCCTTCGCCTCGAACTCGGTCTGGATTTTCTGCTTCGATTCGAGGCGCTTGCGCGCGTCCGGCTCCGCGCCGCCGTCGATCTCGCTGAACGCCGTCGCGAGGTCAGGCAGCATGAAGGCGTCGGGGTCGTTCGGGGAAAGGTGCTTGCGGCCCTTCTCGGTGAGATCGGCCTCGTGGCTCTTCTCTTCCATCGCGAAGAACAGCTCTTCCTTCTGCGCGTAGAGGTCCTTCTTCGACTGGTCGAGATGGAGGTCCAGCTCGGCCTTGTTCATTAACTTGATGTGCGCCGGCTCTTCGAGGATGCGGGCGAGGCCGGCAGAACGGGGCTGCCCGAGCTTCACGCGATAGAGCAGGAGGCCGGTTTCCTTCTCCAGCGCCTCGGCTCCTTGCGGCTGCGAACCGTCGGTGGGGTGGAGCTTCTTCAGGTGCTCTTCTGCCTCGCGGAGGTAGCGGTCGCAAAGCTGGTGCTGCGCGCGCACGAGACCTTCGATGCTGCCCTTGTAGTTCGAGTAAACTTGGCTGTCGCGGGCGATGACGGCGGGGCCGCTGATGATGAGCGGGGTGCGGGCTTCATCAATCAGGATGCTGTCCACCTCGTCCACGATGGCGAAGTAATGCCCGCGCTGGACTTGGTCCGCCGCGGTCGTGGCCATGCCGTTGTCGCGGAGGTAATCGAAGCCGAACTCGGCGTTGGTGCCGTAGGTGATGTCGCAGGCGTATTGCGCGCGGCGGACGGCGGGGGGCTGATCGTGGAGGATGCAGCCCACCGTGAGGCCGAGGAACTGATAGACCGCGCCCATCCACTCGCCGTCGCGGGCGGCGAGGTAGTCGTTGACGGTGACGACGTGGACGCCGCGACCGGTGAGGGCGTTGAGAAAGGTCGGGAGCGTGGCGACGAGGGTCTTGCCTTCGCCGGTGGCCATTTCCGAAATCATCCCCTTGTGCAACGCCATGCCGCCGATGAGCTGCACGTCGAAGGGCACCATCTCCCAGCGCAGCGGATGCCCGCGCACGGTGACGTCCTTGCCGCACATGCGGCGGCAGGCGTTCTTCACCACGGCGAAGGCCTCGGGCAGGATGGCCTCCACGGCGCGCGCCAGCTCGGCGTGGTCCTCGATGGTGGCGAGCTTGGCCTTCCACGCGGCGGTTTTGTCGCGCAGGACTTGCTCCGGCTGCGACTGAAGGGCGGCCTCCAGCTCGTTGATTTGCTTAACGAGCGGCCACAGGCGCTTCAACTCGCGTTCGTTCTTTGAGCCGAAGATTTTCTTAAAGATGATTCCTAGCATGATGCGAAAGAGGCGCGACGCTACGGGATGGGTGGGGGAGCGTCAAAGGGGAAGAAAGCCGCGAGGAGCAGGAGTGAGTTACGGCTGCGAGCCGGAAAGGCATCATAACGGGCTGCTTTCGGCCTGAACCTTGCCCGCCGCTCTCCTGACTTCTATCTCTTGGCTCCCAACTCCTGCCTCAAGGCAGCTCTTTAATCTGAATCCGCCGATACTCCATCGTGCCACGGTCGGCTTCCAGGCCGATGGGGCCGGTGGCGGGAAGCTGAAGGGCCTCGGTCAGCACTTCGCCGTTGCAGGTGCAGCGGGCCTTGCCGTCCTTCACCACGACTTCGATGACGTTCCAGTCCTGCGCCTTGTATTTCTTCAGTTCTTTGTAGGGCCCGGCCACGAGGTAGTCGCGGCACTGGAGTTGGGGCTTGCGCAGGAAGATGCCGCTGTCCGCGTTCACCTCGGCGCGGAATTCCAGCTTGAGGATGAAGTCCTTCGGAAACTCCTTCACGGTGTAAAACTGGCGCAGGTTCGGGCCTTTGGCCTCGTTACGCGGGTTGACGGTGAGGACTTCGCCCTTCGCCGTGTAGCGACCGTCGGTGGCTTCCTTCTTGCCGTCGAGCGTCTCGGTGGGCTTGCCATCCTTGTCGCGGTAGCTCCAGCCGGTGAGATCTTTGCCATTGTAGAGACTGGTGAAACCGGCGTCCGGCTTCCAAGCGTCAGCGGCTTGGGTCGTGGCGGCGGCGAGGCAGAGGGCGGCGGTGAACTTAATGAACGAGATGCGTTTCATAGTGAGAGAAGTGGCGGACACGCGACCGATTAAAGAGGGAAGGCGGGGCGGCGGCAAGTGGATTGACGAGCGGAGCGCCGGCTTCAATGCATCCCGCTCGCCTTCAGCAGCGCCTCCTGCACCAACTCGTCCTCCTCCGGAGTGACCGCGAGCGGCTTGCCGGCACGGACACACGCGGCCAGTTCAGCGAACTCCGGCACATAACGCTCATAGCGGGGAAAGTTGATGACCTGGCTGCCCTTTTTGTAAGGCCCGGCCTCCTTCGCCAACTCCACCGTCAACACGGGTTGCTCGATGGGCCGCACGATGGCGACGCCGTTCGTGCCCTGAATCTCAAACGTCCGGTGGGCGCCCGCCGTGGGCTGCATCGTCGCGCTGCTGATGATGCCGATGGCACCCTTGAAGTCGAAGACGGCGACGCAGTTGTCGGCGAGCGCGTCGGCATCCTTCGCGTCGTGACGCAGCACGGGGGTGACCTTCGCGTGCTTGCCGAGCAGGCGCACGAGCGGGTCAACGAGATGGCAGCCCAGCTCATACATCGTGCCGCCGGCGATCTCACCGAAGGAGCGGCGCGATTCCCCGGAGATGTTGGTGTTGATGACGCCACGCACGAGATAGACATCGCCGAGCCAGCCTTTGCGCGCGGCTTCGAGCGCGGCGTTGATGCCGGGGTTGAAGCGCCACATATAGCCCATCTGCATGAGCACCTTCTTGTCGCGGGCCAAGCCGAGCAGTTCTCGGAACTCCGCGAGCGTCACGCTCGGCGGCTTCTCGAGGTGGATGTGTTTGCCTGCGAGCAGCGCGGCTTTCGCCAGCCCGGCACGATCCTTCGCATCGGACTCCACGGCGATGACCTCGCTAGCGGCGAGGACTTGCTCCTGCGAAAGGATCTTCGTCCCGAGCTTCTCTGCCGCAGCACGCGCCTTCGGGTTCGGCTCGGAAACCCCGACGCACTCCCAGTCCGGGGATTCCAGCGCGAGCTTCACCTTCGACATCCCGTGCGAATGGCTGCACCCGAGGAAGCCAATGCGCACGCGACGCGGCTCGGCAGCAAGCGCTGGCAAGGCAGCGGTGGAAAGGGCGGCGGATTGAAGGAAGATGCGGCGGTTCATGGCGCGGAGTTTTGCGGAATCAGGAGGGACGCACAAGCCTCGCGCAGCGGAGCGCGGCAGAAACATTGACGGGTCAGCGCGCTTACGGACGCGCTTTTTCTCCCGAGCCTTCTGCGGCGTGAACGCCGCGCTCCGTCAGCGAGCCGCGCGGCCCATGTTCACCGCGTCCCGCAGGCGCTTGTTGTCCGCGCGGATGCGGGCAGTGAGCGTCTTGCAGACGGCGACGAGGAAAGGCGTGGCCAGCTCGGGCGCTTCCTGCACGAGCTTCACGAAGTTACTGGGGGAAACCTTGAGCAGCACCGAGGGGCTGTTCGCCACCACGTCCGCCGAGCGCGGGCCGTGGTCGAAGAGGGAGATGTCGCCGAAGAATTCGCCGGCATGCAGCGTGACGAGGACTGTTTCCTTGCCTCCCGTGATCGTCCGCACGCGCAGCTCCCCCTCGAGGATGAGATACATCGCGTCACCGACTGCGCCCTGCGTCACGATCGTGTGGAACTGCCGGGCGTTCTCCACCTCCATGAACTGCGCGAATCGCCCGAGCTGCTGGTCGGTCATTTCCCCGAGGATTTTCACGCGCCTCAACGCGCCCGGCTTGATGCCCGCGACGAGCGGAGTGTGAGAGACCGGCACGCTCCCGGGCGTGATGGCATTGAAGACAGAGCGCATCTCGGGCATTTTGCCGGCCTCGCTCCACTTCCCCTCATGGCAAACGAAAACCCACGTGTCTGTCACCACGCGCTCGTCCCGCACCCACTCGACCAGCGTCGGCATATCCACCGGGCCATAGACGACATCGTCCGTGGCCCAAATTTTGTAACCGACTTCTGCTTGATCACCCATGAAGTATTCGCTTGCTCAGTGCTTCCGAGTTAAATGCCGGAATGGCGTTTGCGACGCAATCCGAAACTACGTCATTCATTGCAGAGCACGTCGGCATACGGCGAGGCAACCCTGACCCGCTAACAAGCCATCTTACATCTGCTCCGTCGTCTCGATGCCCAGCACTTCCAAGCCCTGCTTGAGCACGCGTCCCGTGAGGTCGCACAGCAGCAGGCGCGTGGCGCGCTCATCCCCCTCGGACTTGAGCACCGGGCAGCTCTCGTAAAAGCGCGCGAACACCCCGGCGAGGTCATAGAGATAATTGCAGAGGAAGTTGGGCCGGTATTCCTCCGCCACCGCCTCCAGCACGAGGCCGAAGTTCAAAAGCTGCTTGGCCAGCGCGATTTCGTCGGGTGCGTTCAGGCTAACCTCTGACCGCTGACCTCTGACCGCTGACTGCTCCAAGCTCTTTCGATGAATGCTCCGCAGCCGCGTGTAGGCATACAGCAGATACGGCGCAGTGTTGCCTTGCAGCGCCAGCATCTTGTCCCAACTGAACTGATAGTCGCTCTGCCGATTGGGCAGCAGGTCCGCGTATTTCACCGAGCCAAGCCCGACGATGCGGGCGATTTCCTTCCGCTGCGCCTCGGGCAAGTCCGGGTTCTTCTCCGTCACGACTGCGAGCGCCCGCTCCTCCGCCTCATCCAGCAAGTCGCCCAGCTTCACCGTGTCGCCGCTGCGCGTTTTGAAAGGCTTGCCGTCCTCGCCGAGAATCTTGCCGAAGCCGACATGGATGAGCTTCACCTGCTTCGCCGCGTCCGACTGCCAGCGGGCGAAGGTGAGGAACAGCTTGCGGAAGTGCGGGGCCTGCCGGTCATCCACGACATACACGATCTCGTCCGGTGCCCACGTCTTGAGCCGGTAGTCCACCGTGGCGAGGTCGGTGGTCATGTAGTTGAAGCCGCCATCGCTCTTGCGCACGAGCGCGGGGTCGGCCACCCACTCCCCGTCGCGGTTGACGAGAAACGGGTCCGACTTCGGCGGCAGCGAGCCGTCACTGAACACGCCCACCGCGCCCTCGCTCTCACGGGCGAGGCCGCTCGCGAGCAAGTCGTTCACCACCGGACCGAGCTGCGGGTTGTAAAAACTCTCGCCCAACGCGTGGTCGAACTTCACGCCGAGCCGTCCGTAAATCGTGTCGAACTGCGCTTGCGAGACCCGAATCATCTCCTGCCAGACGGCGATGTTCTCCGCCTCGCCAGCCTGGAGTTTCACCAACTCCAGCTTCGCCTCCTCCAGCCGCGCGGGCGTCGCGTCGCACTCGGCGTTGATGGTTTTGTAGAGCCGCTCCAGCTCCGCGATGGCGTCGCGGGCCAGCGCGTCGCGGTCCAGGAGTTGCTTCCAGCCGAGCAACAGCTTGCCGAACTGCGTGCCCCAGTCGCCGATGTGGTTGTCCGTGACGACGCGGTGGCCGAGCAGTCGGAAGACGCGCTGCAATGCGTCGCCCAGGCCCGTGGAGCGGATGTGGCCGACGTGCATGGGCTTCGCGACGTTCGGCGAACTGTAGTCAATGACCACGGTGCGCGGCTGCGCGGCCTTGGCGAAGAACAGGTGTTCCCCCTGCGCGGCGGATTGCAACACGGCGGCCAGCGCGGCAGGTCGCACCCGGAAGTTGAGGAAGCCCGGCCCGGAGATTTCCACCGCGGCGCAAATCTCGGTCACGTCGAGCTGCGCCTGCACCTGCTCGGCGAGCTGGCGGGGGTTGAGCTTGCGTTGCTTGGCGACGGCGATGAGCGCGTTGGATTGGTAGTCCCCGTGCCGCGCGTCCGGGCACGGCCGCACGAGCACGTTGGCGACCTCCGCGTCCGGCAACACGGCGCGGACGGCGGCTTGGAGACTAGCCTGAAGTTTTAGGTGCAACATGATTTCGGCAAAGGGGCGCAAGCTAAACACGCGTGCCGGGAGGGTCGAGCGCAAAGCCCGGCGAGGATGCGCGCCGGTGAGCAAGTGAGAAAGCTCGCGGGTGAGGAAGGAACGGCCACTGGCCCACGCTCACACCCTCACACTTTCCCGCCGGCTCACTTTCCCGCCTGCGTCACACTGCGCACGCAGCGGAAGCCGGTGTGATTCAAGCCCGTGTCCGGCGAGGTCTTCATCCGCATCGCGGGACGGTAGCCCCAGCAATACACCTCAGTGCAAAGATACGAGCCGCCGCGCGTGATGCGCTTCCAAACGCCGGGTTCGTTCGGGTCGTAGCTCTCCTGCGGGCCTTGCGGGTTCTGCTTGGGGCTCTTCGCGTAGTAATCTGGCATATACCAGTCACTCGTCCACTCCCACACGTTGCCCGCCATGTCGAACAAGCCATAGCCGTTCGCCGCGAACTTGCCCACGGGCGACTGCAACTTGAAACCGTCCTGCAAGGTGTTGCCATTCGGGAACGACCCTTGCCAAATATTCGCCAGCCACTTGCCATCGGGTGTCTTCTCGTTGCCCCAGGTGTAAGTCAGCTTGTCCTTGCCGCCGCGCGAGGCGAACTCCCACTCCGCCTCGGTGGGCAAACGCTTCCCCGCCCACTTCGCGTAAGCCATCGCGTCGAACCACGCCACCTGCACCACAGGATGGTTCTCGCGACCTTTGATATCCGTGTCCGGCCCCTCGGGATGACGCCAGTTCGCCCCGGGCACGTAACGCCACCATGCCATGTGATTCTGCAACGGCACCTCCCCGGGTGGCGGCGTGAAGACGATGGACCCCGGCACGAGCGCCTCGGGCGGTGCGTCGGGAAAATCCTCCTGCTTGGGTTTGCGCTCGGCGATGGTGATGTAGCCCGTGGCTTTCGCAAACTTCTCAAACTCCTCATTCGTGACTTCGTAGGTGTCCATCCAGAAGCCATCCACACTCACCTCGTGAATGGGCTTCTCGTCCGGCTGACCTTCCTCGGAGCCCATTTGAAAAGTGCCGCCCGGTATCCACCGCATGCGGTTCGTCCACGAGGAGTCACTCGGGTTCGCCGCGACGGTAGCCACCGGCGACCCCTTCGACGCGGGCGGCGCGTGGGCTAAACCCTTCGGCGTGTCGTTCCGGCGGGCGTAGTCCTTGGCCGCCTTCTTCGCCAAGAACGGCGAGACCAACCACACGAGGCCCACGACCACCACCAAGGCAGCCACGAACTTCCAAGTGCTGACGTGATGCGGGTTGGGTTTTGGCGACTGGCTCATGCGGACAACGTAAAAGGAAAATGGTAAAAGGAAAATGGTAAAAGGAAAACGGGCAAATCTGTCGAAGTCGCTCCCGCCCGCTCACCTTTTTTCTTTTCCCAGCTAGCCGTGCCGCGCCGCCAGCTTCCTTGCGCCTTCACACACCAACTCCACCAGCTCGCGCGGCTGCAAGGCCACCGCGCGCCCCGCCCAGGCCAGCACCCAGCGCTCCACTTCCACCAAGCTCGAGAGCTTCATCCGCAGCTCCAGCCCGCCGTCCGGGAGGTCCGTGGACTTTTGCGACGCGTGCCAGCGCTTCTCCCGGATGTAGTCCGCGATGGAGGCATCGAACCGGATGCAAACTTCAAACTCCCCCTCCGCCGAATGCACGCCGAAGCTGTCGCGCAGCCGCTTCTCCACCGAGAACTTCTGCGGCTTCGCAAAGGTCTTGCCCGTCTCCCGCACTTCCGAGATGCGCGCCGGCGCGAACGTCCGCACATCCTTCCTCCCGTGATCGAACGCGAACAAGAACCACTCCCCGTTGATGTTCGCGAAGTGATACGGGTCCACGATGCGCCGGTCCGGCGCGCTCTGGCCGGGCTTGCGGTAAGCCAGCTCCAACTGCCGCCGCGCGGCCGTGGCCTTCGCCAGCACGTCGAACACGCCCAGGTTCAAGACCGGCTCCGCCGTCGTGCGGAACGAGATGGTCTGCTCCACATCCGCCAAGTTCAGCGAGATGGTGTCGGGCAACGCCTGCTCCATCTTTCGGATCGCCGAGAGCAGCGGCTTTTCAAAGCTCGTGCCGCGATACTGTTGCAACGCCTTCTCCGCCACGATCAGCGCGAAGAGTTCGCCCTCCGTGATTTGGAACGTGGGAAACGCACTGACCACCTCCGTGTAGTGGTATCCCTTGCGCGCCACATCAAATGCGATGGGCAGCCCCAGCCGGTCGCGCATGAACTCCACATCCCGGTAAATGGTCTTCGTCGTCACCTCCAAGTCCACCGCGAGCGAGGTCGCGTTCGGGTAGCCGCCCGCGTGCAACGTCTGGTGGATGCGCTGCATCCGCTCCAGCGGCGGGCGCGACTGCGGCATCGAAACAGGCTTCTTCGGCACGCCCGCAGGATTGAGTAATCCGACGCGCAAGGCCAGCCGGGAAAAGGCCAAGGCCGCAGTCCCCCACCTTCACCGGCAAGGGGGAGACGGGAAGGCCGCTCAGCCCCGGCGGCCTCGGCCCTCGCGTCTCCCCCCTGCGGGGAGGTGCTGTCGGATGCCCCGTGGCTCACGGCGCATCCGGCAACCCTCCACCCCTCTAGCTCGCGGCTGCCACCACCACCGG